>CALMIC010000257.1 GCA_937864065.1 uncultured Cellvibrionales bacterium
CCGGTGTTCTCGTTCAAGCTGCGCGGCGCCTACAACAAGATGTGCCAGCTGCCGAAGTCCGCGCTGGAAAAAGGTGTCGTCGCCGCCTCGGCCGGCAACCATGCCCAGGGCCTGGCACTCTCCGCTGCGCGCATGGGCGTGAAAGCCACCATTGTCATGCCGCGCACCACACCGGCGATCAAGGTCGATGCGGTGAAAGCGCGTGGCGCGAAAGTGATCCTGCACGGTGACACCTACGACGAAGCGTCGGCCCACGCGCAAAGCCTGGTGCAGGAAAAAGGCATGACATACGTACATCCCTACGATGACCCGGATGTCATCGCCGGCCAGGGCACTATCGGCATGGAAATCCTGCGCCAGCACCCGGATCCGCTGCACGCGGTGTTTGTGCCGGTCGGTGGCGGCGGCCTGTGTGCCGGCGTGGCCGCCTACATCAAGTATGTGCGCCCGGACGTGAAAGTCTTTGCCGTCGAAGCGGAAGATGCCGCCTGCCTCGCGGCGGCCATGCAACAGAAAAAACGCGTGAAGCTGCCACAAGTGGGTCTGTTTGCCGACGGCACGGCTGTGGCGCAGATCGGCGAGGAAACCTTCCGTGTGCTGCGCAAGACCATCGACGGCGTGGTGACCGTCAGCACCGACGAGATCTGTGCCGCGATCAAGGACATTTTCGATGACACGCGCTCCATTGCCGAACCGGCTGGCGCGCTGGCGCTGGCCGGCCTCAAGAAATACGTCGAGCAACACGGGCTGCGCAACGAGAACCTCGTGGCGATCGACAGCGGTGCGAACATCAATTTCGACCGCCTGCGCTACATTTCCGAGCGCACCGAGATCGGTGAGCAGCGCGAAGCGGTGATCGCGGTGACAATCCCGGAAAAGCCGGGCAGCTTCAAGGCGTTCTGCCACGCGCTCGGCAAACGCAACATCACCGAGTTCAACTACCGTTACGCGGATGAACGGCAGGCGCACATCTTTGTCGGCGTGCAAGTGGCCGCCGGCGGCAATGACCGGCACGAGTTGTTGCAGGAACTCGACCGCAAGGGTTACCTCGCGCTCGACATGACCGACAACGAAATGGCGAAGCTGCACATCCGTCACCTCGTCGGCGGCCGCGCGCCCACCGTGTCGGACGAACGCGTGTTCCGCTTTGAATTCCCCGAGCGTCCCGGCGCGCTGATGCAGTTCCTCACCGGGCTCGGCCAGCGCTGGAACATCTCGCTGTTCCACTACCGCAACCACGGCGCAGCAGAAGGCCGCGTGCTCGCGGGCTTGCAGGTGCCGCGCGAGGAATACGGCCAGCTGGAGAAATACCTCGATTCGCTGCACTACCCGTGGGTCGAGGAAACCGGCAATCCGGCGTACCAGCTGTTTCTCAGCTGACTGTGTAGGAGCGCCCCTACATACGAATCAAAATCGACTCGGTAGCAATCACATCCAGCGGCATGTCCCACGCCTCGACCGGCAACGCCGGCACTTCCTGCACGCTGTGCGCCAGTCCCACCAGCAACGGCCTGCTGTTTTTTCGCCAGGCCCGGAAGGCAAACGTGCGGTCATAGAAACCGCCGCCCATGCCGAGGCGGTTGCCGGCGCGGTCAAAACCCACCAGTGGCATCAGCACCACCTGCAACAGTGCAGCGGGCAGGCGCTCACCGCGCAACAAAGGTTCGGGAATGCCATAACAGTTTTTTTCCAGCGCATCGCCACTGCGGTAGCGGATAAACCACACGCGCTGCGTGTCACCAGGATAAAGGCGCGGCAAGTAGCAGCGCTTGCCACGCTGTTCGAGAAAACGCACAAACGGGCGCGGGTCAATCTCGCCGTCGTTCGGCAAATAGAAAGCGATGTGTTGCGCATGCAGCAGCGGCAGCAAACGGCGCAGCTGGCGGGCAAGGCCGGCGGCAGCGGCGCGCTGTTGCGCCGGTGTGAGGGCGCGACGGGCAGCACGCAGTTCGCGGCGCAGGCTCTGGCGAGTTTCAGTCATGGGAAAGGGGAGGAAGAAGCGCCCGGGATGCCGCTGCCGGCGTAGCCTTGAACCCGACGGTTCAAGGTGGGTACACCTGCATTGCCTTCAGGCTTTCCGCAGGGCGGACATGCACACCGGCAACGGACGAGATGCACCCGGGGTTTAGATTATCGGCTCGAGGACATAACCGACTGGCGAACAACCCAGGTTGGATCCAGTATATCCCAGATCACGGGTATCGCCAGCTTCGGGCTGCCGCAATCGCTTACGGTTTTTCCAGCAGCACGGTGTAACCGCGCACCAGCCTGCCACTCGGCCATTCCAGTTGCACGAGGAAGTCGAGCGAAGGTTCCTTCACCGCTTCTTCCGTGGTCACCAGTACGCTGGGGTTTTTCCTGTCCTGCAGGTCCACCTGGAAACGCAGGCGGGTGTAGAGGTAGTCGCGGCTCATCTTGCGCTCGGCAAACTGCTGCTCGCTACCGATCTTGACGAGGATCTCGGCATCGCTCAGGTCGCCGACTTTCAGCAGCGCAATGCGTGCCCTGAACGGTTCGTTGAGACCGGATTCCACCTTGATGTCACCGAGGCCGACGGCAAACAGGTTGCCGGAAAAGGCGAGCAGCAAGGTTGCGAACAGGGCAGTCAGGCGCGCTTTCATGGAGATGTCCTTTCAGTCGGTGGGGATGGATGGCCGCATCTTACACCGATTCAGGCGGGCAGCGTGTCGCGGTCCGACAGGCCCATCAGGTACAGGATACCGTCAAGGCCGAGGGTCGACAGCGACTGCCGCGCCGCCGCCCGCACCACCGGTTTCGCACGGAAGGCTATGCCGAGGCCGGCGATCGACAGCATCGGCAGGTCATTGGCGCCGTCACCGACGGCAATGGCCTGCTCGAGGCTGATGCCCTCACCCGCCGCGATCTGGCGCAGCAGCGCCGCCTTGCGCTGGCCGTCGACAATCTCGCCCAGCACGCGGCCGGTCAGCCGGCCGTCGACAATCTCCAGTTCATTGGCGTGCACATGGTCGATGCCAAGCTGCTGTTGCAGGCGCCGGCCGAAATAGCTGAAGCCGCCGGAGAGGATGGCCGTCTTGTAGCCGAGTGTCTGCAGCGTTCGCACCAGCGTCTCGGCACCTTCGTTGAGGCGCAGCCGTGCGGCCACCCGCTCCAGCGCCGCCTCGTCGAGCCCGGCCAGCAGCGCCACGCGCTCGCGCAGGCTCTGGCAGAAATCGAGTTCGCCGTGCATCGCCCGTTCGGTAATGGCGGCCACCCGCTCGCCCACGCCGGCCTCGCGCGCCAGCTCGTCGATCACCTCGGCGTCGATCAGCGTCGAATCCATGTCGAATGCCACCAGCCGACGGTTGCGGCGGAACACGTTGTCTTCCTGGAAAGCGATATCGACATCCATGTCGCTGGCCAGCGCCATGAACTCGCGCCGCAACGCGGGGATGTCTTCCACCTGCCCGCGCACCGACAGTTCCACACAGGCCTTGCTGTGCGCGTCGATGTGTTCCAGCGGCACGCGGCCCGACAGGCGCGTGATGTTGTCGATGTTGAGCCGGCGCGCGGCGGCCACCGCCGTCACGCGGGCGATATGGCTCGCGGTGAGCTTGCGCGCCAGCAGCGTGATGATGTGACGCGGCTTGCCCTGCTGCGCCACCCACTCGCCGTAACTCTCGGCCGAGACCGGCTGGAAATGCACATCAAGGTGCATGTCATGCATACGGAACAGGATATCGCGCAACACCGCGCCGGAATCGCGCCCGCGCGGCACTTCCACCAGCAGGCCGAGCGACAGCGAATCGTGGATCACCGCCTGGCCGATATCGAGCACGTTCACGCCGTAATGCGC
>CALMIC010000258.1 GCA_937864065.1 uncultured Cellvibrionales bacterium
ATGCCGTGCAGGCCGCACAGGCCTTTCAGCATCAGCAGCGCAGCGTGGAAGCTGTCGGCGCGGAAGAAGGCCAGCGATACAGTGAAAGCGAGGAACGTCAGCACCGGTGCCACCACCGCCATCACGCGGCCCAGCAGCGGCAGGCGGCGATAGCCATCGACCAGCGCATGCCAGCCATGGCAGATCACCAGGTAGGCGCCGTGCAGTGCACCCCAGAACACGAACGTCCACGCCGCGCCGTGCCACAAGCCGCCGATCAGCATGGTCAGGAACAGGTTGCGGTAGCGGGCGAACGATCCCTGCCGGCTGCCGCCCAGCGCGATGTAGACGTAGTCACGCAAGAAGCGGCTCAATGTCATGTGCCAGCGGCGCCAGAACTCGACAATATTGCGCGACTTGTACGGCGAGAAGAAATTGAGCGGCAGGCGCACGCCGAACAGCAAGGCGATGCCGATCGCCATGTCGGAATAGCCGGAAAAATCGAAATACAGCTGCGCCGTGTAGGCCAGCAGGCCGCCCCAGGCCTCGAAAAAACTGATCTCGATACCCTGCGCGGCCGCATCGAATACCGGCCGCACCGGTGCCGACACGTTGTCGGCAATCACGGCCTTCTTGAACAGGCCGATGGCGAAGATCGACAGGCCCAGCGCCAGTTGCCGGTATTGCAGTCGCGCCTGCACGCGCAGGAACTCCGGCATCAGCTCGCGATAGTGCACGATCGGCCCGGCGATCAGCTGCGGGAAAAATGTCACGAACAGGCAGTAGTGCAGGAAACTGTAGCGCTCGATCTTGCCGTAGTAGCTGTCAACGAGGAAGGCGATCTTCTGGAACGTGAAGAACGAGATACCGAGCGGCAGCACGATATGCAGCAAGTGGTAATTGGCACCCGTCACATCGTTGAACGTGCTGATGAAGAAATCCATGTACTTGAAGTAGGCCAGCACGGCGAGGTTGATCGTCACCCCGCTCACCATCAGCAGTTTCGGCGAGAAGGTTTTCCGCACAATCATCACGCCCATGCCGTAGTTGAACAGCATCAGCGTGCCGATCAGCAGCAGGTACACCGGGTTCCACCAGCCGTAATAGAACAGCGAGCACAGGGTCAACCAGACCAGCGCCGTCTCCAGCCCGCGCCAGCGCTGCAGCAACCAGTAGCCGCATACGGCCACCGGCAGGAAAGCGAGCACGAAGATGTAGGAGCTGAAAATCATGGGCAGGGGAACGGATACGTCACGGCGCGGCATTATGCGGCCATTGGCTGCAAAAGGCCACGCCGCCCCGCCGGGAACACCGCGCGCAGCCGCCTGTCACACAGGGTATGCTGTGAAGACAAACCCGCAACCGGAAGGAGTCAGCGTGGCCACCTACCAACCCCCTGTGCGCGATATCCGCTTTGTCCGCAACGAGCTGCTGGATTTCCCGGCCCTGTACCGCCAGCTGCCTGGCTGCGAGGGCCTCGACCAGGCCACGCTCGACGCCGTGCTGGACGAGCTGGCCCGCTTCTGCGCCGAGGAGCTGGCACCGCTGTACCGCGTGGGCGACAGCGAGGGTTGCCGGTGGTCCCCGGATGGCGTGCAGACCCCGGCCGGTTTCCGCGAGGCCTATGCGAAATTTGTCGAGGGCGGCTGGCCGTCGCTCTCTGCCCCGGAGGCCTTCGGCGGCCAGGGGCTGCCTGAGTCGATGGGCATCCTGATGAACGAGCTGCTCGGCGAGGCCAACTGGTCCTGGGCGATGTACCCTGGCCTCGCCCACGGCGCCAAGCACACCCTGCAGGCGCACGGCACGCCGGCACAGCAGCAGGTCTACCTGACCAAGCTGGTCTCCGGCCAGTGGTGCGGCACCATGTGCCTCACCGAACCGCACTGCGGCTCCGACCTCGGCCTGCTGAAGACGCGCGCCGAGCCGCAGGCCGATGGCAGCTACCGCATCACCGGCACCAAGATCTTCATCTCGGCCGGCGAGCATGACCTCACGGAAAACATCGTGCACATCGTACTGGCCCGCCTGCCGGATGCACCGGCCGGCACCAAGGGCATCTCGCTGTTCATCGTGCCGAAGTTCCTGCCCGACGACGCCGGTGAAAAGGGCGCGCGCAATGCCGTGGCCTGCGGCTCGATCGAGCACAAGATGGGCATCCACGGCAACGCCACCTGCGTGATGAACT
>CALMIC010000259.1 GCA_937864065.1 uncultured Cellvibrionales bacterium
CTGGTGGCCGAGGCAGATACCGAACACCGGCACCTTCGCCGCGAGGATCTCTTTAATGGCGGCGATAGCGTAGTCGCAAGGCTCCGGGTCACCGGGGCCGTTGGAGAGGAACACACCGTCCGGCTGCAGGGCCAGCACCTCGCTGGCAGGCGTCTTCGCCGGTACCACGGTCAGTTCGCAGCCACGCTCGACCAGCATGCGCAGGATGTTGCGCTTCACGCCGTAATCGTAGGCCACCACCTTGTATTGCGGCGGCACCTTGCCACTGAAACCGGCGCCCAGGCGCCAGGCGCCCTCGCTGAACGGGTAAAGTTTGTCAGTGGTCACTACTTTTGCGAGGTCCATGCCCTTGAGGCCGGGCCAGGCGCGCGCCAGCTCCAGCGCTTTCGCTTCATCGATGTGGTCGCCGGCCATCAGGCAGCCGTTCTGGGCGCCCTTCTCGCGCAGCACGCGGGTCAGGCGGCGGGTGTCGATGTCGGCCAGCCCCACAATGCCGTGGCGCTGGAGGTAGGACGACAGGTCTTCGGTCGAGCGGAAGTTGCTGGCGATGAGGGGCAGGTCGCGGATCACAAGGCCACGGCACCAGACCTTGCCGGACTCCTCGTCTTCCGGGTTGCAGCCGACATTGCCGATATGCGGGTAGGTCAGCGTGACAATCTGCTCACAGTAGGACGGGTCGGTCAGGATCTCCTGGTAGCCGGTCAGCGCGGTGTTGAACACCACTTCGCCGGTGGAGGTGCCTTCCGCACCGATGCTGCTGCCGCGGAAGATGCTGCCGTCGGCGAGGGCGAGCAGGGCGGGTTTTCTGGTCAGGCCTATCAAGCGCGTTCCCCTTAAATTCAGGACCCCTTAGGGTTTCTCAGGCACAACGAGCCACCCCTCTTGCAAGGTAACTCATTGAAAAATATCGAAATGCAGCCGGAATCAGGTTGAAAAAAAACGGGCTGGACTCCCGTCCATCCCGTTTTCTTGAATGCTGTCACTGTGCCACGTGGGCCTCTCGTCTCAGGCTGCTACCTGAGCGGGCATTGTACGGGAAAGGCGGCAAGGGTGTCCACGCCTGCGCTTTGCAAAGGCGGGGCGATAAGGCATATTGATGAGATAACGCCCCATGAACAGAACAGACCTAGTGGTACCCCTATGAAACTGGGCGACAGCACCGGTTACCAGATCATCAAGTACAAGCGCGACTATTCGGAAAAGCTCGTCATCGCCGGGGTGGAACCCTACATCAAGTGCGGTTACCGCTGCTTCTACTGCATCACTGACAGCCAGGGCAAGACGCGCCCGGTGGTCGACCCCGCCAGCTTCCGCGGGCTGTTCCGCGAGGAACTGAGCCACTTCAACGACCCCAAATACCTGTTCGGCATCGGCGTAGCCACCGACGCCTACAGCGACATCGAGGGCGAGTGCGGCTTCACCCGCATCATCCTCGAGGAGCTGGCGGCTGGCGGCCATGCCGTATCGGTCACCACCAAGAGCCCGCTGGTCACGCGCGACATCGACATCTTCACGCGGATGCCGAAAGACAAGCACAAGGTCATCATCTCGTTTACCTGCTCCACCAGCGAACTCGCCCAGCGTTGCGAACCGCAGGCGCCGCCGCCGGAAGCACGACTGGCGGCACTGCACGAGTTGCACAATGCCGGCGTCAATGCCTGCGTGCTGATGGCGCCCTGGATCCCGGGGCTGACGGACACGGCCCGCCTGCTCGAGCTGTTCCCCAAGGGCATCAAGGTGTTCTTCCAACCGCTGGAACTCGGCGACGTGTTCAGCGAAACGCGCGACAACGAGCGCGTGCATTTCAGTGCCGCGCTGTTCATGGGCCGCGAGTGGACACAGAACGAGATCAACCGCGCCTACATCAATGAATGCAACACGGTCGGCAAGCAGTACTGGAAACAGTTCGACATGGAATGGCGCTGGCCGATCACACGCGAAACGCACGCCGACAATTCCGGCTACCTGAAGCGCATGCGGCCGGGGCGCTACGATCCCGACCAGTGGGTGGCCGAGCACCACATCGAGCCGCGCCTGCCGGTATCAGCTGGCTAGCAACTGCCCCATGCGCACGGCGTCGCCCGGTTGCGCTTGCCACTGCAGGCCACAGTCCTTGCGGAACAACACAATCGCCGTCGAACCGAGCTTGAAGCGGCCCATCTCGGCACCCTTGTCGAGTGACACCGGCGCCAGTGGCGCGGTGTAGTCGGTCACCTCGATCGTGCGCCGCTTCGGCGCCACCTGCCCGGCCCACACCGTCTCGATACCGGCGACGATCATCGCCCCCACCAGCACCAGCGCCATCTCACCGTATTGCGTATCGAACAGCGCCACCAGGCGTTCGTTGCGTGCAAACAGGCGCGGTACGTTTTCCGCCGTGGCATTGTTGACGGAAAACAGTTCGCCCGGCACATAGGTGCTGCGCAACAGCTTGCCGGCCACCGGCATGTGCACGCGGTGATAGTCGCGCGGCGACAGGTAAACCGTGGCAAACAGGCCATCATCGAACAGGTGCGCGAGATCACGGTCGCCGCCGAGCAATTCCCAGCTGGTGAAATGCTGGCCCTTGGCCTGGAAGATGCGGCCGTGGCTGATCGTGCCAAGCTGGCTGATCGCACCATCCGCCGGGCAGGCGACACCGCTGTCGCAAACCGGCCGCGCGCCATCGACCAGCGCACGGGTAAAGAAGTCGTTGAAATTGCGGTAGTGGCGGTAATCCTGCAACACCGCTTCATTCATGTTGACGCCGAAGTGGCGGATGAACTGCTCGATAAGCGTATTTTTCACCGCAGGGATGTCGGTTTCCGCGAGCCAGCCGATGCCGCGCGACAGCAGGTGTTTCGGCACGAGGTATTGCAGCGAGACAAACAGTTTGTCGGCCAGCGTGGCGTTGTCGGCGAACTGGATAAAGCCCTCGAACGGGTTGTTCACGGTGTGTCTCCTTGCTGCACAGGCAGGTCGTCGCGGTCGCCCCATTCGGCCCAGGAACCGGGATAGGCGCGGATATTCGGGTAGCCGAGGCTTTTCGCCGCGACATAGGTCAGGCCGGAACGGCGATGTGTCTGGCAATGCGTGACGATGTCCTTGTCGGGCATGATACCGCGCTGCTGCAGGTACTGCGCGAGGTCGCTGCGCAGGCGCAGGCCGCGTTCGCCGTCGAGCAGGTGGGTCCACTCGCAGTGGATCGCGCCAGGGATGTGGCCGCCGCGCGCCGAGTGCGCTTTCGCGCCGGTGTATTCATCGTGCGAGCGCGCATCCCACACCAGGAAATTGTCGCGGCCGATGCTGGCGCGGATCGCGTCGGCGTCGGCGATGAAACGCGTGTCGTATGACAACGTGCGCACCGGTGCCGGCACGGGGATATTCTCAGCCGTCTCCAGTGGCAGGCCGTCTGCCAGCCAGGCGACGCGGCCGCCATTCAGGAAGGAATAGTGCGTGTGGCCGATCAGGTCCAGCGTCCAGACCAGCCGGCCGGCCCACGGGCCGCCTTCGTCGTCATAGCAGACCACGTGCGTGTCGGGCGTGAGGCCGATCGCCGCCAGTGCCTGCGCCAGTCTCTCCGGCGGCGGCAGCTGGCCGGGTGCCGGCTTCTCGCCGAGGATCAGCGCCGAGGTCGGCAAATGCACCGCACCCGGGATATGGCCCTCGCCGTAGCGCTCACGGCTGCACAGGTCGACCAGCAGCACGCCGGCCGCCTGGCCGTGGCGCGCCAGTTCGGCGGGTTCGAGAATGAATGGCAATGGCATGCAGGTTTCCTGTTGGCACACGCTGTGCGGTTGCGCGCTATTGTAAGACTAACCGGCGGCTTCCTGCGCTAGAATCGCGCCCCACAACGCCCACCACGGACAGCTCCCGCATGCTCGCTGCGCTCGACCTCGGCTCCAACAGCTTCCATATGCTGATCGCGGAACGGGATGGCCAGCATTTCCGCATCGTCGAGCGTTTCAGCGAGAAGGTGCAGCTCGGCGAAGGCGTGGCCACCACCGGCAAGGTGTGCGAAATCGCCCGCGCACGCGCGGCAGTGTGCCTGGCACATTTCCGCGAGGCGATCGACCGCCACCCGGTGACGGCCCTGGCCGCTGTCGGCACCAAGACTTTCCGCACCGCCAGCAACATCGGCCCGCTGCTGCACGACGCCCAGCAGCTCGGCTTCCACATCGAGATCATTTCCGGCGAACGCGAGGCCGAGCTGATCTACCGCGGCGTGGCCAGCCAGCTGCCCGACAGCAACGAACAGCGCCTCGTCATCGACATCGGCGGCGGCAGCACCGAGTTCGCCATCGGCCACAACCGCACACCGCTGCTGCTGCGCAGCCTCGACCTCGGCTGTGTCAGCTGGCGCGACCGTTTCTTCAGCAGTGGTTCGGTGGACAAGGAGGATTTCCGCGAGGCGATGATCGCGGCGCGCGAGCACGTCTACCTGCGTCACCGTGAACTCGCTGCCGTCGGCTGGGATGTGGTCTATGCCTCGTCGGGCACAGCGAAGATGTTGTCAGCGATCGCGCGCGAACAGAAATACAGCGACGGCGTGCTGACGATGGACGTGCTGAAACAGATCCGCGACGACGCGCTGGCGTTCCCGCGCGTACACCTCATCGAGCTGCCTGGCCTGAAAGCCTCACGCCAGTCCGTGCTGCTGCCGGGCCTGGCCATCATGATGGCGGCGATGAAGGAGCTGGACATCCCCGCCGTGCGCCACAGCAAGACGGCGCTGCGCGAGGGACTGCTGCTGGAACTGCTGGCCGGTGGCGGCCAGCAGATCAGCCTGGTGTGATGGCGGCGCTCAGGCCTGTGGTGGCTGGCGGTTGTTGATCAGCACACCGGCGACGATATCGAGCACACCGATCACGCAACCGGTGATCTGTTTCCAGCCGAAATAACCCTGCGGGTCACCGATGCCGATCATGTCGGCCGTGGCCGCCACCAACAGCAGCAGGATGCCACCGGCGATGAGGACATTGCCTACGAGTTTGTTGCTGTCCATGACTGTCTCCTTGCTTGCCTTGCCTGCACGGGTTGTGCACAGCTTCAGTCTACCGTGTCACTGCAGCGCTGGCGATGCGTTCGCGATCAGGCTGCGCGCCAGAACACCGCCAGCGCCATCGCGGCAATCGTCACGGCAAAGATGCGTTGCAGCACCGGGCCGGCCAGCCGCCGCGCCTGCACGCTGCCCAGTGCCATGCCGCCGACGCCGCCCGCCGCGAGCAACCCGAGCGCCGGCCAGTCGACCGGCTCGACTGCGATATGCGCAACGAACCCGCTGCCCGAGATCGCGGCAATGATGACCAGCGAGGTCGCCACCGCCGGCCGCATCGACACAGCATTGAGCTGGTTGAGGAACGGCACGATGAGGAAGCCGCCGCCCACGCCGAAGAAGCCGGACAACAGCCCCGTCAGCACGCCGCCGGTAATCAGGCCGGCCATGCAGCGCGGTCGCCAGTCGAAACGGCCGTGTTCACTGAGCCGGCAGAGCAGCGGTTCCGCCGCCACCGCAGCGCCTTCACCGGCGCGCACCACCAGCGCCTCTTCCGGGTGCCGCAAGCTCTGCATCAGCATGCGCCCGGCAATCACCAGCGCCAGCGCACCGAAACCCGCGAGCAGCACGGCCGGCGGCATCTGGCTGGCCAGCCAGCGGCCCGGCGGGGCAAAGAGGGCGCCGCTGGCGCCGAACAGCAAGGCCGGAATCCACAGCACCTCGCGCTGGCGGATGCGCTGCAAGGCCCCGTAAGCACTGCTGGCTGCCACCACGCCGAGCGCGAGCCCGGTGGCTGCGGCGGGTTCGAGTTGCAACAGGAACAGCAGCAGGGGCACGGCCAGCACCGAACCGCCGGCGCCGGTCAGGCCCAGCACGGCGCCGATCAGTACGCCAACAGGCAATAGCAGCAGGGATACGGGCATGGGGGCATCCGCTAGTCAATGCCCTCATCATAGCCCGCCGGTTTAATTTAGCAATACCTTAATTATGTAATGCTCAACCGTGCCAGTCGATCCAGCCGGTATAGGCGGTGAGCAGCACCAGCCCGCCGAAGGCGATGCGGTACCAGGCAAAGATCGTGAAATCGTGCCGCTGGATGTAATGCAGCAGGCCGCGCACCGCCAGCATCGCACTGAAGAAAGCGGTGACGAAACCGACGGCGAATACCGGCAGGTCGGCCACGTTGAGCAATTCGCGGCTTTTGTAGACGTCATAGCCGGTGGCGACGAACATGACCGGGATGGCGAGGAAGAACGAGAATTCGGTCGCTGCCTGGCGCGAGAAGCCGAACAGCAGGCCGCCGATGATCGTGGCCCCGGAGCGCGAGGTACCCGGGATCAGCGCCAGCGCCTGCGCGCAGCCGATCTTCAGCGCGTCGCGCCAGCGCATGTCATCCACGGTCTGCACCGTGATGATGTGCTCGCGCCGCTCCGCCCACAGGATCAGGATGCCGCCGACCACCAGCGCACAGGCCACCGGCACCGGGTGGAACAGGTAGTACTTGATCGTCTTGATGAAGAGGAAACCGAGGATCGCCGCCGGCAGGAAGGCGATGGCGAGGTTGATGACGAAGCGCTGCGAGGCCGGCGTGTGCAGTGTGCTGGCCACGTTCCACAGGCGCTGGTGGTAAATCCAGCAGATCGACAGGATGGCGCCGAGCTGGATCGCGATCTCGAACACCGCTCGGCGGTCGTGGTCCATGAAATCGAGCAGCTGGCCGGTGATGATCAGGTGGCCGGTACTGGAGATGGGCAGGAACTCGGTGATGCCTTCCACCACGCCCATGATCACGGCTTTCAGAATCAGTACCCAGTCCATTACTGCTGCCTTCGTGCTTGCGAAGGCGGCATCATAACGTAAAGGTACGCTGGCGTTACTTCAGGTAAACCGGGTACGGATTCTCGATACCCGGTCGCAGGTCATAGCGACGGCTGCTGTAGTAACCGTCGCGCCACGGCCGCCGGCAGGCGCGGTCAAAGAAGCGGAAATAATTCGGTCGCGCCGTATCGGCCGGGCAGTAGTGCGCCAGCAAACTGCGGCGGGTGTGTTCCGGCCGGGTGACGGCGGTGCCGTAATGCACCAGGTTGGCGTGCCAGATGATCACGTCACCGGCGCGGGCATGGAACAGGCGCGGCGGGCCATCGATCCGGTCGGCACGCTCTTGCAGGAACCGCGTGTAATCCACATGCACCGGCTTGCCATCTTCCTGGTGTCGCCATTCGATGCGGCCGTCCTTGAACAGGTACAACGGGTGGCGGTGACTGCCGGGATAATACGCCAGCTCACCCGTACCCGGTTCGATGTCTTCCAGCGCAATCCAGCTCGCCATCAGCGTGCAAGGTGGATCGCAGACAATGTAGGTGTTATCGGCATGGATCGAGTGTTCGGTGCCCCAGGTAAACAACAGCGACTGGAATGCCAGTGGCGGTTCGCGATACAGCAGCTGCAGGAAGCGGGTGATCGGCTCCGCCAGCACCATGTCACGCGCCCGTTCACTGTTGACGTAATAATCGAGCAAGCGGCTTTTGGGTGGGTTGAAAGGCCCGTCGGGGTGCCGGATATTGCCCTTGCGCATGCGCAGCAAATACTTGTCCGGTTCAAGGTACAGCCGCTGCAACTCATCGCAGACGGCAGCGACCGTTTCCGCATCGAACAGGCCTGGCAGGATGATGAAACCGTCTTCCCGGAATTGCCTGAGCCGGGCAGCCTCCTCGTCAGAGACCACGCCATCCTGCAACCAGCGTTCGATGCAGGCCGGCGCATCGTCGCGGTCAATCCACATCTGTGCCGGCGGATTCCCTATTGCTGCCACGTCCATGGTGACTCCTGCCACGTTGTTATTGTCGTGGCAGGGATTCTAGCAGTAGCGCTGCGCGCGCCGCCATGCGGCGCCGTTGGCCTCAGACT
>CALMIC010000260.1 GCA_937864065.1 uncultured Cellvibrionales bacterium
GCATCGGCCAGAGGCTGTACAACGAGCGCAAGACACTGTGCAGGAACCTGCGCCTGAAGGGCATAGTGTTTGTAGGTCGTTTGCCTACGCTAGCAAAGCGGCTCGCGAAGTTTGGCAGTGTCGAGGAATACGTGGAGCAGGTTGTCCAGCGCAAGCAATTCGATCCTGTGCTGTCTTTCCAGCTGCGCAATGGCTTTGAAGTTATCGGCTTGGTGAAAAACTACATGGAAAGTGACCGCCAGTCACTCGGTTACGGTGTGCATCTGGTATGGCGTAACCCGCAAGAGCCGTCCGAGCGCGAAAAAAAACGTGCCAAGCACTACGGCAACCGGCTGCCAGATACCGTGCGTATCGGTACGGTGCAATTCATGCAACGCCGGGTCAGTTCCTTTGATGAGTTCCTGGAAAATGTGCGTTATTTTGTTGATGTGGTCGCGGAGTACAGTGGCGACTTTGTTGTGTTTCCGGAAATGTTTTCGCTGCAAGTATTGTCGATAGAAGACCAGGAGCTGAATTCGGCCGAAGCCATCGAGGCGCTCACCAAGTACACGCCGCGTTTTATTGAGGCCATGCGCGACATGGCGCTGCGCTACAACATCAATATCATCGGTGGTTCACATCCTACGCGGGTGGATGAGGACATGGTCGAGAACATTGCCTACATCTTCCTGCGTGACGGGCAGGTGCATCAACAATCCAAGATTCACCCTACGCCGAACGAGGTCTACTGGTGGAATATCAAGGGAGGTAACAGGCTCACGGCGATCAATACGGACTGTGGCCCGATCGGTGTGCTCATTTGCTATGACTCGGAGTTTCCCGAACTGGCAAGGCATCTGGCCAACCAGGGCGTGCAGATCCTGTTCGTGCCGTTCTGCACCGACGAGCGGCAGGGCTACCTGCGGGTGCGTTACTGCTGCCAGGCGCGGGCGGTCGAGAACCAGATGTATGTCATCATGTCAGGCAATGTGGGCAACTTGCCGAATGTGGCGAACATGGACATCCAGTATGCCCAGAGTTGCATCCTGACCCCCTGCGATTTTGCCTTTGCCCGCGACGGGATTGCCGCTGATACCACGCCCAATGCCGAGACGGTCGCCATTGCCGACCTGCGGCTGGAAACGCTCAGCATGGCGCGTAGCACCGGTACGGTACAGAACCTGCGTGACCGACGGCATGACCTCTACCATGTACAGTGGCGTGGCCGCTAGTTGACGGCGTGGGTAAGCCGCCGGGAGTGCGCCTGCCGGGTGACTGCATTACCATGGCAAGGGTTATCTGCCAGCAGTTCTACCGGATTCCACCCGCATGGTTTCAGTACCACCTGACAAATTGCCAGAAGCCACTGCACTGCCGCAGCCGGGCCGGCGCAACTTTTTCTACCAGTTCCTGCAGCTGTGTGGCCCGTACTGGAACTGCGCCCACAAGTGGAAGGTGCGCAGCTTCACCGTGCTGCTCGGCTTGCTCACGCTGGGACAGGTGGGCCTCGCTGTCTGGACAAGCTATTGGAACCGGGCGCTGTTCGATGCGCTGGAACAGCGCTCGCTGTCCTTGTTCCTCGCCGAGCTGGGCACGTTCTTTGTCATCTTCGTGCTGACGATGGCGGTCACGGCCGTGCACCTGCACGTGAAGCGCTGGCTGCAGCTGGACTGGCGCCAGTGGCTGACGGCGCGGATCCTCGACCACTGGATGTACAAGGGCCAGCATTATCACCTGCTGTACATGCAGGGCGAGCACGACAACCCGGACGGCCGCATTTCCGAAGACATTCGCATTGTCACCGAAAGCACGATCGCGCTCGGCCATACACTGTTCTATTCGCTGCTGATCCTGTTCAGTTTCATCGATATCCTGCTCGCCGTGTCCGGTGCTGCCAGCGTGCCAGGCACCGATGTCACTATCCACGGTTACATGGTGGTGATGGCGTTTCTCTATGCTGGCGTGGGTGCTGCACTGGGCCTGCTGCTCGGGCGGCCGCTGATCCGTGCCACCAACACCTTGCAGACGGCGGAAGCGAATTTCCGCTTCGGCCTGGCGCGGGCGCGCGAGAATTCCGAATCGATCGCGCTGATGCAGGGTGAGCGTGTCGAGCGCAAACTCTCGGCACGGTTGTTCAGCGGCATTGCCGCAAACTGGAACCGGCAGACCCGCGCCTACACCTGGATCGTGGCCTATTCCGCCGGTTATGGTGCGTTGCTGCCAGTGTTCCCGATCATCATCGCCGCACCGCAATACATCGCGGGCCTGATGTCGCTCGGTGTGTTGATGCAGGCCGCGCAAGCATTCCAGAAGCTGACGTCGGCGCTGTCGTGGCCGGTCGACAACCTCGGCGAGATTGCGCGCTGCCGCGCATCGGCTGACCGTGTACTGTCACTGTATGAGGACCTGCTCGCCCTGGAAGCCAATGCCGCCAAGCCTGACCCGTACCGGATCGAGATGGGCGAGTCGCCGCGCCTGTCGCTGGTATTGCAGGATCTCACCATCGCCAACCCGGACGGGCAGATCCTGCTGGAGAATTTCAGTGCCGAAATCCAGCGCGGCGAGCGCGTGCTGATCAGCGGCGACCCGGCGGTGGCGATCAGCCTGTTCAAGGTCGTGGCTGGCCTCTGGCCATGGGGCAGCGGCTCTGTGCTGTTGCCGCACGACCACCCGGTGGTGTTCCTGCCGCAGCGGCCGTTCCTGCCGCGCGGCACGTTGCAGTCGGTGCTCAGCTACCCGGCACCGCCCGATGCCTATGACCTGCGCACGATGCACTACGCGCTGGAATGCGCCGGCCTGGCGTGGCTCGCGCCGCGCCTGGGTGAAACCGACGACTGGACGCACGTGTTGCCGCCGCGCGAACAGCAGCGGCTCGGCTTTGCGCGCCTGTTCCTGCAACAGCCGTGCTGGGTGTTCATCGAGGAAGCGACCGATGCGTTCGATGCCAAGGGCGAGGAGCACATCATGGAAATGCTCTACCGCGAGTTGCCGAATGCGACTGTCATCACGATCAGCGTGCACACGGCCATGGAGCGGCACCACCACCGCAAGATCGTGCTTAACCGCCTGTGTGAGCAGAAATACCTGTTCAACGCTGCGCCGCTGTGCTGGTTGTCCGACCGGCCGCAATCCGTCGAGGACAGCAACGGTTTCATCGGCCCGGCCACCCTGCGGCGCCGCAAGACGGATTGATATCGCGGTTCTGTAGTCAGGGCGCGATGAATCGCGCCCCTACTCGCTGTCGCGTGTCACGCGCGGGCCATCAAAGCGCTCCGGCAACCATCCGCGCTCCACGCAGTCGCGGAAACACCAGGCCGGTGTGGTCTCGGTCTTGTAGCTCCAGAAAAACCAGCCGCGGTATTTCTCGAATGCCATCAGCTGCGCGGCACCGTAACCGCGGAACGCCGTGTGTTCCTGGAAGCCGTCCATGTGTTCCAGCGCGTGGTTGTAGGGGCCTTCCGCCCACAGCGATACTACCTTGAGGTCCAGGCCCAGGCTCCATTCGCCACAGACTGTCGGGAGCTTCAGGTCGCTGTTGATGGCGTCGGCCTCGTTCTTCCATTCGATAGCAGCTTTCTGGATGTGGCCGTAGATGTCCATGTCGATATCCTCGCGCGCAAAGCACTGGTAGCGGTGGATATCGAAAATCACGTTGCGGTATTCAGGCTCCTGCATGAAGCCGAGGTATTCGCGGAAATCGCGGAAGCCGTCGTGGAACACCACGGCGACTTTTTCCGGCGAGCAGTGCTGGCGGATTGCGTGGTAGGCGGCGGTGTTGTAGCGCTTGAGATGGTCGGTGGGCACGTCCCAGCGCGGTTCGTTCAGCACCTCGATCGCATGCAGTGCCTTGCGCTGGCCGTAGCGTTCGGCCAGCCGCGCCAGCACGCTGACGGAGTGGTCGAAATATTCCTGCTTGGTGTGCCATTCGCACACGTCCTTGATGCCGCCATTGTCGAAACCATTCTGGCAGCCGGGTGCCGCGTGCAGGTCGAGCATCACCAGCAGGTTGAATTCCTCGGCCCAGTCGAAGGCGCGGTCGAGCACGTCCACGCCACCGGTGACGAACGGGTAACGGTGGATGCCGTACTTGTCGTGGTAGGGGTAATCGGGGCCGAACAGCCAGTGGCCGAGCGGGATGCGCACGGCGTTGATGCCGTGCGCGGCGAGCCAGGCAAAATCGTCGCGGGTGATGAAGCTGTTCCAGTGTGCGCGCAGTTTTTCCGGTGCGTGCTGGCCCAGTTCGGCACACCAGGTGGTTTCGTCGGTGGCTTCCATCCCTTCGAACAGGCTGGGCGTCATCCATTTTTCCAGCACCAGCCAGCCGCCGAGGTTGACGCCGCGCAGTTTCGTGACCGGTTCCATAAGTAGCCCTCCGCGAAAAAAGATTCCGCTTCGAGCTTACACCGATCCGGTGTTTTCTTACACGGGATCGAGCACGACCACCGGAATCCGGCGTGCGGTTTTCTGCTGGTATTCCAGGTAGGCGGGAAAGATTTTTGCCATCATGTCCCACAGTTGCTCGCGCTCGGTACCTTCGGCTACGCGCATCGTCACAGCCATCTTGTCGGCTTTGACCTGGATGTGGCCCTTGCCGCTCGCCGCCAGGTTCACGTACCAGGCTGGCGGTGTGTCGCTGCCGCCCTTGGAGGCGATGACGACATAGCTGTTACCGTGCCGACCATAGATGACCGCTGCCTGGCGTTTCTCGCCCGACTTGGCGCCGACCGTGGTGAGGATCAGGCACGGAAAGCCGTTCATCAGGTGGCCGTCCTCGCCGTCGGTGGCGAGGTAGCGGCGGATATGGTCCTGCATGAAGCCGAGGATGTTTTCCGGGTTGTCGGTGCTGGTGTCGCTCATGGTCATTCCGGCAGGGCGAAGTCAAAGGTGGATTTGCGGTACAGGTGCTGCGGGATCCTGTCCTTGATCTGCTCATGCAGCGCCGGCAGCTTCGACCAGTGCACACCCTGCTTGTAGTGGTGGGCGGTGTGGTAGCCGAGGTTGCCGGTCAGCACATTGAACCAGCGGCCGAGGATGTTGTAGGAGGCCTCGAACTGGTTGTCGGTGTGCAGGCCACTGTGGTGGTCGTAGGTGACCCAGGAAGTGAACAGCAGGCTCACAGCCATCGGCAGGGCAAACAGGAAAATACCCTGTGCCGGTTTGAACCACACTAGTAAGGCCAGCAGGGCAAAGGTCAGCGCGGTGAAGGTGAGGTAGACCTTCTGCACCTTCGGGTAGCGCTTGCCCACCTGGTAGCCGCGCCAGAACGAGGTGCCGGCCACGTTCAGCGTGTATTCCAGCGGCCCCATGGTCTTGCCGTCCTTGCGCATCCAGCGGCTCTCGTCCTTGCTCTGGTCGAGGAAATTGTGGTGGTGGCCCAGCACGTGGTGCAGCACCCACAGGTTGCTGGTGGCGCCGGTGTGCAGGGCATAGGCCACTTCCAGCAGCCGGTTCAGGGCCGGCTGGCGGAAGGTCATCGTGTGCTGGTGGTGGTGGTTCCAGGCGCAGATCACCCCCTTCGGCACCAGCATCAGCAGCCAGTAGCCCGCTAGTAAGGGCAGGCTCTCGACGGTGAAATACAAGGTGAAATCGACTGCGGTGAGCGCCAGTATCAGCGATACGGGCAGGATATCTTCTTTATGTTTGAACATCAGGCAGGTAACAGCTCGACTATCGTTGTTCGAAATTTGACCAGTGCTGGCCTGCCTCCATTGTATCGGAGTGGGGCGGGATGGGAATGGGGGAAAGCAAAAAAGGCCCGGCCACCCCGTGTGGCATACTCGGCCCGAGCCAGCACCTGCTCGGCAATACCCGCATCCAGGTGGCAGGCGATGAGGCCGAGACTAGTGGTGGTTTTATGCATTGATAAGCGATTCCTTACGCTTGACAGATGTACTCAAGCGGTTTGGAATGAAACATATCTAATAAAAACAGAGGGTTTTGCATGAAGTTTGTCGTCGTCGTGCTATGGCTGGTGTTTTGGGGGCTGCCATGGGTGGCACAAGCACGTACGGCGGCACCAGACCGTGCGTTTGGCGATGGCGCTGCATGGGTGCCCTTCGCGGCCTATGGCACCCAGCGCAATTACCACGATGAGTCCAAAATCACTTTGCAGCAGTCTGATGGCAAGTTGATTACGGTTGGAAGAACATACGCTTGGAGTGGCTATGAAAGCATAGCCATCACGGAGGTGGCACGTCACCTGCCGGACGGAACGCGCGATTCCAGCTATAACCAGACCGGGTTTGTGAAAGTAGAACGATTCTCGCCTGAGACAGCGTTACTGTTGCCAGATAACAAGCTGCTCATTGCTGGACATCATGAGATCTACCATGTCGCCTTGTTGCGATTGAATGCTGATGGTTCGCTAGACACAGGCTTTGGTGACGGCGGGATCAATGGTTTCCGTGGGCCGCTAGAAGACGCGCCAACAGGAATCTATTGTGCGGAAGCAGACTTGTTGCGTCAGGCCGATGGGAAATTTGTTATTGCTTGCCGCTATACCGTGGCGGGAGTTCCCGGTTACCCATGGCGATTCTTTCGTTTCAACGCCGACGGGTCGCCGGATGAGTCATTCGCGGGCGATGGCCTGTCTGGTGACATAGGTATGACACTCGTAGGCAGTTATTTGCAGTTGCCAGATGGAAGCTTGCTGCTAGGGGGGTCAAACCTGGATAGTTACAAAATAGATTTCAAACGACTGAATACTGATGGATCTGTTGATACAGCATTTAGTACATCTTCTGTGCTTGCTGGCAAAAAAGGGCAGGTTATTGCAATGCGTTGGCAGTCGGATAGCAAATTGCTGGTTTTGGCCGAATTGTACGAACATTGTGATGGGGCTGCTGCGGGTCCCTATGCTCACCCCCAAAAATGTCTTGCTGTTGAGCGGCTCATTGCGGATGGGGTGCATGACGAAACATTCAGTATGATAAAAACCGCATTTTCTTCGATGTGGCTTTATGGTCGTGATATGGGCGTCGATACGGAAAACCGTATCCTGGTATTGGCGACCGGCTCGTATAAATCAGAAGTAGGGGAGCCATATTACGAGACCCGCCTTGCTCGCTACTTGCCGGATGGCAGTCTGGACATGGATTTTCCCTCTGTAGGTGTTGGCTTTCCGTTCCAGGGTCAGCAAGGTTCTCTGACAAGGCCGCGTTTGCTGATTGATGCCGATGGTCGCCATGTAATAACCACGGTGGTTAAGAACGCGGGCAACAATACGCTGGATTTTCTTGTTCGACGTTATCTCGGTAATGGCGCTGTGGATTCGGGCTTTGCAGATAACGGAGCCCTATTGGTCAATTTCAGTGGTATTGAAGCGTCTCCTGCTAATGCAGCCGCTACTGAGGTTTTGCAACAAATGGATGGCAAGCTGGTGACGGCTGGTTGGCTTTACGATGCAAACAGTACCAAGCAATTTGGTGTGGTTCGCTACAATCTGGATGGATCATTCGATACGACATTTAATGGAAATGGCAGTGTGGTGACGACAATGAGTGATCTGTCGGGTGAGTCGTCGTTGTCTGGATTGCACCAGCAGGCGGATGGAAAGCTGCTGGTTGTCGGAGATGCTGTCATTGATACATGGTCGGCAATAGCTTTGGCGCGGTACAACCTTGATGGAACTCTTGATGTTGGTTTTGGTAGCGGGGGCAAGCAAATAACAGATGTGCCGGACAGTGTCGGCACCCATGCTTATATTGAGGCTTCGCTCTTGCAGCATGACCAGAAGATTGTTGTGGGAGGTAGTACATTCAATCAGTCGTTGTGGGCTCCGGAGGGGATTGTGGTGCGTTATGGCCCGGATGGTTTTCTTGATACTGGTTTTGGCAGTGGCGGATTTGTGACGGTTTCGGAAATTCCTTATGTTGATGCAATTTTGCAACAGTCTGACGGAAAGCTGGTCATGGGCGGTATAGGTGCTTCCAGTGATCTGACGGTTGTGAGATTACATGCAGATGGATCGAGAGATAACTCGTTTGGTGTTAATGGTGTTGTGTTGACATCAATGAACGAAATTTTCGATAGGGTGCTTGCAATGGCGCTACAAGAAGATGGTCAGTTGCTGGTGGTTGGTGCGAGCGGTTTGGTACGATACAACCCGGATGGTTCACTAGATGCTACTTTTGGCAACCAGGGTGTTGTGTATGAGCCGTTATTGTCCGAAACATCGAGAGTGCAGTTGAGTGTGCGTCCTGATGGGAAAATTGTCATGATCAATGCTCGTGATGTATGGACGTATGCTTTTTTCTACCTGCCGGATGGTACGGCGGACACCAGTGTGCATAAGCAGGGGTATAGTGAATTGCCGCTCGCGTTGCTTATCGAGAACAATGAGGTTAACGCCATGTTGTTGCAGGCCGATGGCAAGGTGGTTTTGGTGGGAGGAGCGGTGTCTGAATCTGCAGCGAGTAGGTCGGCTGTTGATGGGTCTTCTGTGGCTTCGCGTGCTGCAGCCGGCAGTTCCAGATCTGGTTTTGCTGCCCGTTTCAAGTTGCTGCGTGACCGTGATCGTGACGGCATTCCGAACGATAGTGACAATTGTCGCAAGAAGAAAAACCCGGATCAGATCGATACAGATAGTGATGGGATGGGAGATGCTTGCGACAAAGACCGTGATAATGACGGCGTAAAGAATCGCAGGGATCGTTTCCCATTGGATCCATTGCATGCATGATGAACGTGACATAGGGGGCACGCTGGTCCGCTATACCCTGGCTTGCGACCGGCGCGACTGGGCGCTGTTCGAGCAGGTGTTCGTGCCGGATGTGCGCTTCTGCTACGACGGCGAGCACTGGCTCCAGGGGCGCGACAAGCTGGTGCGGATGATTCGCCACTTCCTCGAGCACTGCGGCCCGAGCCAGCACCTGCTCGGCAATACCCGCATCCAGGTGGCAGGCGATGAGGCCGAGACCGCCTGTTACGTGCGCGCAGCCCATGCCGGCAGCGGCGAGCGTGCGGCCCAGGTGTATGAAGTGTGGGGCGAGTATTGCGACCAGCTGGTGCGCACCCCGGAGGGTTGGCGCATCCGCGAACGGCGCCTGCTGGTGAGCCACGAGACCGGTTCGCGGGACATCATGTTACCCGTTGCCTGAGCGGAGCTGAAGGCAACGTCAGCCCAGCAGCTTTTTCAGCTCGCCGCTTTTCCCCAGCTTTTCCAGGTCGCTGAAACCGCCGACCAGTTGACCCTTCACGAACACCATCGGGAAGGTCTGCCAGCCGCTCCACATCTTCAGCGCGCCGCGCCGTTTCCACTCCGAGAAATAGCTGCCGTATTCAAGGTAGTGGTAGGCGATGCCCTGCGTGTCGAGCATTTTTCGCGCTTTTTTCGGGAACGGGTTCTGGTCCATGCCGATGATGACGATGGCGTGCTGGTTGATGGCGTTTTCCACCTCGTCGACAGTGCGGCGGAAATCGGCGCTGCCGCCGATTTCGTTGGCAATGGCGGGGTGGATACGGGAAGCGTCGAGAATCTTGCGGGTCATGGCGATCTCCTTCGTTTGATGCGAAATAAAAAAGGCACCCGCAGGTGCCTTTTCCGTTTTGCTTACTTGCCGATAATCATCCCGCCGGTCGGTACCCCGACGCCGGACGTGACGACCACATTGTTGATGGCTTTGGCTGGCTGGTTCAGCGATTCGCCGCGCACCAGCTTCACGCCTTCGACAATGCCGTTCATGCCGTGGATATACGCTTCGCTCAACTGGCCGCCGTGGGTGTTGGTGGGCAGGCGGCCATCCGGGCGCAGGGCGCCGGAGAGAATGAAGTCTTTCGACTTGCCCTTCTCGGCAAAGCCCCAGCTTTCCAGCTGCCACATCACGATCGCGGTGAAGGCGTCATAGATGATGGCGGCGTCGATGTCGTCCGGTGTCATGCCCGCTTGTGCGTAAGCCTGCTTCGCAGCCATATCCATCGCCGGGATCTGCGCGATTTCATCGGCGTAGAAGTTGGTCATCGCCTCGGTGTTTTTATCGGCGTAAGCGCCAACCCCTTTCACCATGACCGGCATCTTGTTCAGGTGCTTGGCGCGTTCCGGTGTGGTCAGCACCACGGCGCTGCCGCCGTCGGATTCCTGGCAGCAGTCATAGAGCTTGAACGGCAGCGAGATGATCTTGCCCTTGTCGTACTCCTCGCGCGTCATCGGCCGGTTGTGGAAGAACGCGTTCGGGTTGGTGGTGGCATACTGGCGTGTGGTCATCGCGATTTCCGCCAGGGCATCGCGTGTGTCGCCGAACAGGTGCTCGTAGCGTTTGTGGTACATCGAGACCCAGGAGGCCGGTGTCAGCAGGCCGTAGGGAATGTACCAGCCATAGTGGATCATGTCGCCGGTGACGATGTCGCCCGACACGCCGCCGGAATAGCGATGGCCGGAACGACCGTTCAGTGCGCGCCAGCACACCACCACTTCCGCCGCGCCGGTGGCAATCGCCATCGCCGCCTGCTGGATGGTGCCGGTGCCGGCGCCGCCGCCGTGCGGCACACGCGAGTAGTACGACAGGTCGTTACAGCCGATCGCGCGGGCAATCTCGATCTCGTCGTTGTTGTCCATCGTGTAGGTGATCATGCCGTCAACGTCAGACGGCTTGAGGCCGGCGTCGTTGAGGGCGGCGAGTACTGCTTCGCAGGCCAGTGACAGTTCGCTGCGGCCGGAGTTCTTGGAGAACTCGGTGTTGCCGGCACCGACGATGGCGGCCTTGTCTTTCAGGTTCGCTACTTTCATCTTGTCTCTCCTCACTTCGGCAGCTGCACGCGGGCGATGCCGTCGAGATGCATGCCCCAGTTGCCCTTGGCGGTGACTTTCACGTCGACGATGCCGCTGGCGTCATCTTTCGCGGCCACTTCGCCGGTGAACTTCAGCACTTCACCCGGCTGTACCGGTGCGCCGAGCTTGATGTTGACGCGCTTGAGCGTGCTGTCCGGGCCGGCCCAGTCGGTGACGAAGCGGCCTACAAGACCGTTGTCGGTCAGGATGTTCGGGAACACGTTGGCCAGGCCGGAGGCATTGGCAGCGCCCTTGTTGTGGTGCACCGGGGTGAAGTCGCGCGAGGCGATCGCGCCGGCGACCACAAAGCTCACATTGATGTCGATGTCCATGCCCGGCAGTTTGTCGCCGACATTCACGGCAGAAAATTTCAGTGTCTGCTTGCTCATTGTCGTTACCTCACACCAGACGGAATTGCGGCAAGATGTTGTCCGCATCAACTTGCATGATCTCGCCTTTCACGCGCTTGCCGATCTGCACGTCTTCCGGCTTGCAGTCGATCACGTTCGACAGGATGCGGGTGCC
>CALMIC010000261.1 GCA_937864065.1 uncultured Cellvibrionales bacterium
GCAGGATGATGCCGGCGCACCACAGCAGGCGCGTGCGCAATTCCAGCAAGTGCGCGATGAGCGGTTGCTCCATATCATCAGTATGGGGTTGTTGCACCATCGTCACGCGTCCGGCTTGCTGTCCAGGCGGACTTTCTGCGCGAGGTCACGGCCTGCATCATCGACTGTCTCAACGGTTTCACGCATTGCGCGCTCGATCGCCTGCGGTGTTTCGTTGAGGCTTTTCATGATCTGTTCGTTATGCAGTTGCCGGCGGATGTCGTCGGCGCCCAGTTCACGCTCGATCTCGCGCCTCGTGTCAGACAGCATACGCTTGAAGCGGCCGATCCACAGGCCGGCCGTGCGCGCCGCCTGCGGCAACTTGTCCGGGCCGAACACCAGCAGTGCGATGAGCGCCGTCAGCACCAGCTCGGAAAAGCCGATATCGAACACGGTTGGCTACCGTTCAGCCTTGCGGCTTGTCCTTGTCGTCCGGCGCGGGCTTGTCGTCCAGCGACTTGCCGCCCTCTTTCTCGCCGTCATTCAGCGCCTTCTTGAAATCCTTGATGCTGGAACCCAGGTCTCCACCGAGGTTGCGCAGCTTCTTCGTGCCGAACACCAGCAGCACGACTACCAGGATGATCAACAGCTCTTTCATTCCAATCATGGTTATCTCCAGTGGTGCCAGCGGCAGGATCAGGATGGGCGGGACGCTTTCTCGGCATGGCCGGAAAGATCAAAACGGCGTGCCAGCTCAGCCAGCACATCCTGCGCCGACAGGCCGAGGTGTGACAGCATCACCAGCGAGTGGAACCACAGGTCGGCCGTTTCCGCCACCAGCTTCTGCCGCTCACCGCCGTACTGCACGTCTTTCGCGGCCATCAGCGTCTCGCCGCACTCCTCGGCCACTTTTTTCAGGATCTGGTCGAGCCCTTTCGCGTGCAGGCTGGCGACGTAGGATTTCTCCGTGTCACCGGCCTGCTTGCGCGCTTCCAGCACGCGGGTCAGTTCTGCCAGTACGTCTGTCATGGTCAGGACGCTCCGTAAATCTGTTGCGGGTCTTTCAGCACCGGGTCAACCTCCTGCCATGCACCATCGTTGAGCACGCGGTAGAAACACGACTCGCGCCCGGTATGGCAGGCAATACCGCCCCGCTGCTCCACCTGCAACACAATGACATCGGCGTCGCAGTCGAGCCGGATCTCGTGTACGGCCTGCACATGGCCGGACTCCTCGCCCTTGTGCCACAACTTGCGGCGCGAGCGCGACCAGTACACGGCCTCACGGCGGCGCGCCGTCTCGGCCAGCGCCTCGCGGTTCATCCAGGCCACCATCAGCACCCGACCGGTCTGCCGGTCCTGCGCGATGGCGGGCACCAGGCCGCCGGCGTCCCATTTGACGCTGTCGAGCCAGCTGGCGGGTTCATTGGCAGGCGTCTGGTTCATCGGATCGGCGCGGGCGGGGTGGGGAAAGTGGCTGCATTGTAGCTGCCCCGACGGGCGGCAGCTATCCGCTGCCATCTTCCTTCCCTATAATGCGCCCCCTTCAGGCGCCCCACCCTGCCTGCCACTTCCCACGAGCAAAGACCCCATGTCCACTGCCCACCCGATCGAGAAACTGCGCAACGTCGCCATCATCGCCCACGTTGACCACGGCAAGACCACCCTGGTCGACAAGCTGCTGAAGCAATCCGGCACGCTGGACCGCCGCGCCCAGGAAGCCGAGCGCGTGATGGACAGCAATGACCAGGAAAAGGAACGCGGCATCACGATCCTCGCCAAGAACACCGGCGTGGACTGGAACGGCTACCGCATCAACATCGTCGACACCCCCGGCCACGCCGATTTCGGCGGCGAGGTGGAGCGCGTGCTGTCGATGGTCGACTCCGTGCTGCTGCTGGTCGATGCCTTTGACGGCCCGATGCCGCAGACCCGCTTCGTGACCAAGAAAGCCTTCGAGCACGGCCTGAAGCCGATCGTGGTGGTCAACAAGGTTGACCGCCCCGGCGCGCGCCCGCACTGGGTCATGGACCAGGTCTTTGAATTGTTCGACAAGCTCGGCGCCACTGACGAGCAGCTCGACTTCCCGGTGATCTATGCCTCGGCGCTGAACGGCGTGGCCGGGCTGGAAGTGGACGAGCTGGCCGACGACATGACCCCGCTGTTCCAGATGATCGTCGACCGCGTACCGCCACCCGAAGTCGACCTCGACGGCCCGTTCCAGATGCAGGTCTCTGCACTGGACTACAACTCCTACGTCGGCGTGATCGGTATCGGCCGCATCAAGCGCGGCAAGATCAAGCCTGGTTCGCAGGTCAAGGTGGTCGGCGCCGACGGCAAGGTGCGCCAGGGCAAGCTGCTGCAGGTCATGGGCCACCTCGGTCTGGAGCGCGTCGAAGTGCAGGAAGCCACCGCTGGCGACATCGTCTGCATCACCGGCCTCGACCAGCTCTATATCTCCGCCACCATCTGCCACCCGGATTGCCCGGAAGCGCTGCCGCCGCTCGTTGTCGACGAGCCGACCGTCAGCATGACGTTCCAGGTCAAC
>CALMIC010000262.1 GCA_937864065.1 uncultured Cellvibrionales bacterium
GCCGACGCACCGATTTGCACCGCCTTGAAGCCGTGGTTGATCATCGCGCGCTCGGCGCTGGCACCGGACACGTTGGCCGGCAGGCCGTGATTGAATTTCGGGTCCATCAGCAGGGCGAGCTGGCGGTCGAGCAGGTCGGCGATATTGGCGACAGCATTTTTCAGCGCATCCATCGCAAAGGCGATATGGCCGCCGTAGAAATGGCCGCCGTGCAGCACATGTTCGCCGATGCCGTCGATGATCGGGTTGTCATTCGCGCTGTTCAGTTCCGTCTCGATGAACTGGCGCAACCACGGCAGGCTGTCGACCAGTACGCCGATGATGTGCGGTGCGCAGCGGATCGAGTAGCGATCCTGCAGGCGGCTGGAATTGCGCGCCACTTCGTTGGCCGGCAAGTCGCTGCGGATCCACGCGGCCACCTCGCACTGGCCAGGGTGTGGCTTGACGGCAAACAGTTGCGCATCGAAGTGGTTGGCATTGCCCTGCAACGCGAGTGACATCATCGACGTGATGCGTGCGGCGAGTTGCGCCAGGTAGTCAGCGCGTACGAAGGCGAGGCAGGCGAGGGCAGTCATCACCGCCGTGCCATTCATCAGGGCAAGGCCTTCTTTCGGGCGCAGTGACAGCGGTGCCAGCGCGAGTTCGTTCAGCACATGCAGCGCAGGCCTGCGCTCGCCGCCGTACCACACGTCGCGTTCGCCCATCAGCGCAGCGGCAATATAGGACAGCGGCGTGAGGTCGCCGCTCGCGCCGACCGAACCTTCCTGCGGGATCACCGGCACGATGTTGTCATTGATGAACAGTGCCAGGCGCTCGAGCAGTCCCGGTGTCACACCCGAGTAGCCTTGTGCCAGCGAGGCCAGGCGTGCGGCGAGGATCGCGCGGCCCTGCTGTTCGTCGAAGACATCACCGAGGCCGCAGCCGTGGAAGCGCGCCAGGTGCAACGGCAGTTCCTCGACGCGATGCGGCGGCACGCGCACGGTGCAGGAATCGCCATAACCGGTGGTGACGCCGTAGATGACGCCGTCTTCGCGCAGCAGGCTGTCGAGAAAGGCCACGCCGCGCTCGATGCGGGCGCGGAAGCCGACATCGTCCGACAGCGCGACCGGTCGCCGGCCCTCGGCAATCGCGACGATGTCCTCGATGGCGAGGCGGCCCTCGCCGAAAATCACGGCCTGTTCAGTCATGGTCCTGCCTGGAGTCCGGCGTTTGCCAGAAGTTGTAGAAGTTGAACCATTGTAGCGGAGCGAGCCGGCAATAGTGCTGCAGGCGGTCGGCATAGCGCTGCACCGTTCCGGCGAGCAAGGCCTCGCGCTGGCGGCGCGGGAAGTACAGGCGCTCGGCAAACGGCTCGACGAACAGTTCGTACTGGCGGCCATTGTGCAGCGCGAACAGCAGGTAGACGGGGCATTCCAGTAGTGCGGCGAGGATGAAGGGGCCTTGCGGGAACGGTGCTGGCGCGCCGAGGAAGTCTGCCCGCGACACGCGGTGCATGGTGGTCGGCGAGGTGCGGTCGGCCGCGATGACGACGAATTCACCGCGCTGCACCTTCTCGTGCAGCCGCATCGCGGTGTCAGGGCCGATTGTGCCGATCTCGATGATTTCCATGCTGCTGCCGGGATTCACGTCTTGCAGCACACGGTTGATCTGGCGTGCATTCTGCGTGAACAGCAGCACGTTCAGTTTCAGGCCCTCGACGTAGCCGGAGAGGGCGCGGCAGACATCGGCGTTGCCGAGGTGCGAGGTCAGGATCACGCAGCCCTTGCCGCTCGCCTTCTGCTCGAGCAACAGCTGCCGCTGGTGGAAGTGCACATGCGTGTGGCGGATTGCGCCGTTCCAGGCGGCAAGCTTGTCGACGATAGCGCGGCCGAAAGCGAGGAAATGGCGGAAGCTGTCGGCCAGTGTCGGCGGGCGCTGCAACACGCGGGCGAGGTAGCGTTGCGATTCGCGCCGCGCGTTGCCGGCAAACAGGAAGAACCAGCCGATGATGAAATACAGCAACAGATTCAGCGCACGTGGCCCCAGCCGGCGATAGCACCACAGGCTGAGCCGCAGGCCCCAGGCGCTGCCACGTTCCTGTTGTTGTGACCAGTGTGTGTTGTTGTAGGGGCGACCTGCTGGTCGCCCGGATACGTCAGGCGTGTGTCCATGGGAGACCGGCAGGTCGCCCCTACAAACCCGCCACAGCATGCCGCACACCAGTGTCGTGTGCATGGCGCTGATCTGCAGGTTGTCGCGCAGCGGGCGGAAATGCGAGATGCCGTCCCGCGGGTAGCTCACCCGTGTAG
Source organism: uncultured Cellvibrionales bacterium (assembly GCA_937864065.1). Classification (GTDB taxonomy): domain Bacteria; phylum Pseudomonadota; class Gammaproteobacteria; order Pseudomonadales; family UBA7239; genus UBA7239. The sequence goes on from CALMIC010000262.1 coordinate 2,289, forward strand.
GCAAGAAGCGCACCGGTGTGCCGGCCCAGTACAAGCGCACCATGATGTCGGTGTCGAAGGTCATGCGCTGGCCGATGCTAACCTGTTGCGCCAGCGCGTGCGTGGCGGCGACCGGGTAGACGCGAAAGCCGCACATCGAGTCGGTGATGGTGAAAGACAGCGTCTCGACCCATACCCAGAAGTGGGTGATGTAGCGGCCGTACAGGCGCGCCTTCGGGATGTCGTCGCCGTATTGCGGCGCGCCGCTGATGAGTGCCGCAGGTTCCCGTTCTGCCATGGCCAGCATGGCCGGGATGTCATCGGCGTTGTGCTGGCCGTCGGCGTCAATCTGCAGCGCGTGCGTGTACCCGAGCCGGTGCGCCCCGGCAATGCCATGCAGCGAAGCGGCACCCTTGCCCCGGTTCTGCGGCAGGCGCAACAGTGTGATGAGCGGTTCTGCCGCTGCCAGCCGGTTCAGCACGGCAGCGGTGGCCACATCGCTGCCGTCGTCCACCATCAGGCACGGCAGCCCGAAACCGCGCAGGCGCGCCCATGTGCCCTCGACCAGCGGGCCGTGGTTGTAGACGGGGATCAGCAGGCAGGGGCGGAACATGGCACCGTTGCGGTTCGCGGAAAACGCTATGGTAGGTGAAATGCGGCCAAAAAAAACGGGGACCGCGGTCCCCGTTCGCCGTGTTGCCCGTCGCCTCAGAGTGACGGCGTGTAGATGGCCGTGAGCATATAGCCGAAGCCTTCGGTCTCGTACTGCCGGTTCAGGCGGTATTCCTTGTCAAACAGGTTGTTGACGCGGACCTGCAGCTGGAACTCGTCGGTGATGTGCCAGGCCGAGCGCAGGTTGACGAGCCCATAGCCGCCCTCGCTGTCGGTGTTGGCGCGGTCCGTGTAGCGATCCGACTGCGCAACCAGCTCGGTGCCGAACTCGACTGAGCCAAAACGGCGGCTCACGTCGAGGAACAGGTTCTGCTTCGGCCGGTACAGCAACACGTTGTTGTGATCAGTGCCCTTGCCGTCATAGCGCGCGTCGATATAGCTCGCATTGAATGCGATGTCCCACTCGTACACGCGGGTGGCCAGCTCGAACTCCACGCCCTGGATTTCCGCCTTGTCGACGTTGGTCGGTGTGTAGAACCAGGAGCCTTTCGGCACCTCGGCCCATTCGATCAACTGGTCGACGTTGTTCTCGAACACGTTGATCGCCCAGCTGCCGAAAGCCGTTGTGCCTTTCAGGCCGATCTCGACGTTTTCCGACTCTTCCGGTTTCAGGTCCGGGTTGCCGGCAGACCAGGGACTGGCCGGCCAGTACATGTCGTTGAAGGTCGGTGCCTTGAAGGCCGTGCCCCACGCAGCGACCGCGCGCAGGTCATCGCTGAAAGCATAGCCGTAGCTGATATTGCCGGTGGCGTTGCGGTTGTATTCCTCGTTGTCGTCCTCGCGCAGGCCGAGTACCAGTTCATGCCTGCCGAGCTCCATCTGCTCCTGGATGAAGGTGCCGAGGTTGTCGCGCGACGTGACCGGCTGGCCGCTGGCATCGGCAAACGGCTGCGAGCTGGCCACGCTGTCATCGTAGTAATCCACGCCGGCGGTCAGCACATGCTCGATCGCGCCGGTGCTGAAGCAGAAATCGTTCTGCCAGCTCGCGGATTCGCGCTCGGTGTTGAACTTGTCGAAGGTGAGCCGGTTCAGGTCATCATAGGCTTCCTGCTGGTTGCGCGTTTCGCCGAACTGTACGGTACTGCGCCAGATATCGCCCACCGGCTGCACCCATTTCACGGTGGTGTTCTCGATGCCGGTCTTGCCATAGGGCTGGTTGTTGACACCCCAGCCGTCGTCGTACTCGTTCTCGCCTTCGCTGCGGTAGTGCGTGAGTTCGATGTCGGCGCCGTTGTCGAACGCATAGCCGAGCGCGGTGCTCAGCGAGCTGTTGCGGTAGGCGTCGCGGTCGGCATTGTTGCCGCTGTCGTCGATCAGGTTGTCGATACCGTCAGTGGTGTAGTGCTTGGCGGCGATGCTGGCGCGGACATTGTCCTGTGCGCCGTTGATGCTGGTGAAAATTTCCTGGGTGCCGCCCTTGCCGACGCCATAGGACACTTTCGGATGCAGGCCGGCCTTGCCGCCTTTCTTCGTGAAGATCTGCACCACGCCGCCGATGGCGTCAGCACCGTATAGACTGGAGCGTGGGCCGCGCACGACCTCGATGCGCTCGATCTGGTCAACATCCAGCACTTCCAGCGGCGAGGTGCCAAGCGTGGCGCTGCTGATGCGTTGGCCATCAATGAGGAACAGGGTGTGGTCGTCGTTGGTGCCGCGCAGCATGAAGCTGCTGACCGAGCCGGGTCCGCCATTGTGGTTGAAGCTGCTGCCGGGGATGCGCTGCAACAGCTCGCTGACCGAGCTGACCTGCAGTCGCTCGATGTCATCTTCGGTAAAGACAGTGGCCGGTGCCAGCGTTTCGCTGACCTGCTGCTCGGTGCGGGTGGCCGTGACCAGCACGGTGTCGAGTTTCTCGTCTGACTTGCTATCGGCAGCGTCAGCTGCCAGCGCGCCCTGTGCGATAGCCATTACGGCCAGCGCCAGGAGTGACGGGGTGGAAACAGTTTTCATGTAAACCTCAATGCATCAAGTGCGTGAACACAACGGATGAATGCGATTGAGGAGGGAAATACGGCAAACAGGTGTGGCGACCTTGCATACACCAGCCGGATGAAGCCCTCCGCTCATCGTAGCCAAGGAACCTTGCGGTTCCGTGTGTCGCAGGCCGGTCTCCGGGCTCACAAGTGCCGGATTCGGTGGAGACCGTTGCCAGCGGGTGTCGCGCCTTCCCATGGGAGATCCCACAGTGGCGTAATGCGACGCCGTTGCTTGTTTACCGTTGCGGGGGCAGCGCCGGGATGCATCATCAAGATGGTCACCGGACTTCCCGTTTAACCCCGGCGCCGGATGGCGGTCGGGGACCTGTAACAGCGCGCACTGTAGCGGGATCGGGCGGGTGGGGCAAGTATTCAGCCCACCAGCGTGGCCAGCGCGAGCGCCAGCCGCTGCCAGGCGGCCTCATCGGCTGGCAGCCCGAAGCGCAAGCTGGCCGGTTCACTGTACAGCCGCGCCAGGATGCCCTGCGCCGCCAG
>CALMIC010000263.1 GCA_937864065.1 uncultured Cellvibrionales bacterium
ACCATGGCTCGTCATAATCATCCGTGCCACCGGCCGTACCGGTGCTGGACGCCATGTCGCCAGGCACAATCGGCGTGGCGAGAACCGTGCCATCGGCCTTCTTGAACAACCGGCCTTCCTGGTACTGCTGGTATTTGTCGTTACCTACCATGATTTTCATCGAGGCGGAGTTGTCGACATCTATCACCACGTTCGGCGGGGCACCCGACGCCCAGAACAGCGGGATATCGGAATAGCTCCAGCCGAAGGCTTGCGTTGGCACTGCTGCCGTCACCGCCACGCCGGCACCCAGCAGGAATGCCCGCGCACCATGCCACACGGCACGGTAACGCCCCTCTGCTGCACTCACCCTGTTCATGATGCTTTTCATGACACATTCCTCACTGAGTTGCCGGCTCGCTACCGGCGGTTTGCTTGAAAAATCACTCTTCATGATGCCCGTTACTCACGGCGATAGGTGGACTGCACGATGACGGCAGCATCGGTGGTCCGACCTGTACCGCGTGCAGTGATGCGATAGTCCGGCACACTGGTTTCCGCCTCGAAGTCACCCGGCGTCAAGTCAATCGCCACCACCTGGTTCGGGTTGGCAACGGTGTCGTATTCACTCTTCTGGCTCACTTGTGGATCCAGCTTTTCAATCACATAAGCTGGCGCTTCACCCACTCCTTCCAGCGACTTGGTGTATGCCACCGCATCGGACTCCCAATCCCACTGTGACCAGAACTGCTGTTCGCCAACCAGCTTGCCGTTAGTGTCCACGCGTTTCATCAGGTTCTTGCCTGTGGCCGATGCCAGGTCATAGCGACCACTGTTGTTGGGAAAGCTGGGGTTCAGCCCCTGCAATTCCAGCTCGCCAGCGCGCAAGGCAGCTTCGGCAGCCTGCAAGGCAATCTCGCGATCGCGCATGTTGCCGGCCATTTTTTCCTGCAGCAGCGTATCGCGCATGCCGGCTACGCCGATCAGCGTGAGCAGCAACAGCATGATGAGCCCGACGATCAATGCCGCGCCACGCTGCCCTGCGGCTTGCGGGAACTTGTGTGAAGAAAACATAACCATAGTTACCTCTCTGGTCAGTTCAGGCGGTTGCGAATGCCAACCGTGCTGGTGAAGATCTGGCGCAGGCGGCGATCCGTGGCGGTGACATCCACGCCGTTAAAGGTGTACTTCTGCGGTTTGTCGAGCACGTTTTCCTCAGAGCGCACCAGGATGGAGTAGCGCACCGCACGCACCAGGTCACAATCGGCTCCGTCCGGATCTGTCACGGAACAATCCCAGCTCTCCCACTCGGCGTCGGTCACGTTGTCTGCCGTTTTCCAGGCGTCAACCACCAGGTCATTGTCGCTGTCTACACCGAATTCCAGCTGCAGATCCTCGACGCCTTCCAGCAGCTCCTGGCCGGTGCCGGTAAGCCCCTGCACATACAGCCCCGGGCGGCCAGTGACCGGGTTATCGGCCACGTAGTAGAACTTGCTGTGCATCTTCATGATCTTGGCACCGGCATTGAAGCTCATTTTCTTCTTGCCGCCCCAGGAGGAACAGGCATTCTCGCCGCTCTTGGAGTGAACCACCGAATTTGCCGTGAGGTTGGTGGCCTGGAAAATCTTGGCCTTGGTGCAGTCCGATACCACCAGGATGTCGTCCTTGCAGATGCCGCTGAAGCAGGCGCCTTCGGCCACCATGTTGTCGACCTTGAACTGGGCTGAACCGGCAGCAGCCGGATCGGACAACTGCACATTGCTGTCGGTTACACCGCGGGTGATCAGGATATCGGTACCCTTGCGCGGCGGCGGGCTCAGGCCGGCACCATCGAAGGTCTCACCGGAAGTGGCGCTGCCATCGGAATCATTGATGCCATACACCGCCTTGCCGAAATCGAACTCCATCGAGCCGGCATTTTCCAGCATGTTCACGCCATCATAATTTTTTGGCGCATCGTCACAGCCCGGTTCATTGATATTGTTGGACAGGTTCTGCGAGCCGCAACCGAGGTTGCCGGCATTGCGGATATCAAA
>CALMIC010000264.1 GCA_937864065.1 uncultured Cellvibrionales bacterium
TGTAATCCAGTTCGATGCGCGAACCCGTTGGCACCGTCAGGTGCGTGGGTGCCAGTTTGTCGACCAGTTGTAGCGTGGCGTAATCCACGCGCGATTGCAGCGCGGCGAGCCAGTCGACTTGCGGCAGCTGGCTCATGCGGCTTACCTGGGCCAGGAACGGTGCGAGCCAGTTTTCCAGGGTAGCCAGCAGAGCGGGTTCACTGAAATCCGGCAGTTCATCGACCAGGTTTTGTGAGGCACACCAGCGCGCCCGCTGTAGCCACGTTGTGGCACTGTCCGGCAACGGCAATGCGTGCCAGCCGGTGGCGCGCAAGCCGCTACAGAGGGCGAGCACGACTTTTTCACCGCGAGCGGGCAGGGGTTTCTCGCTGAAGACGATCGCTCCGAAACGTTTGACGTCGCGCGCCATCACGGCTTTTTCCTGTGCGGACCACAGCACTTCCTCGCCGGAAAAAAACAGTTCCGGCAGGAAAGTGTCGAGGTCAGCCGGATCGACGGCAGCAGCGAGCTGGATGCGCGCATCGCGGCCCTCGCCGTCGAGCTCGGCCACGGCGATCCATTCCTGCTGTGTGAGCAAGCCGCCATGCAGCAGGGCTGCACCGGTGCCGCTGGCCAGCTGCCAGCGTTCACCGCGCACATCGCGCCGGCGAGCGACACGCTCCGGATAGCACAAGGCCAGCATCAGGCCGAGCTTTTCATCGTCTGCCGTGCTGTTGCCGCCGATGCCAATCAGCTGGCGCAGCCGTTTTGCTTGCTGCTTCACGCGTTCGCGTGCGCCGCGATCCGCAGCACCGCCGTGTTGCAGTGCCTGCCAACGCAGGTGGAAATCGGGATCGCGTTCATTGCGCAGCAGGTCGCGCTCGTCGAGCAGTGCGGCGACATCGCAGGCCAGTGCACCATAACCATGCTCGCTGGCCCGCAACAGCATGTGTGCATAGCGCGGGTGCGTGGGCAGGCTTGCCATGGCGCGGCCGTGGGCCGTGATGCGACCACCACTGCCCAGTGCGCCAAGTTGCTGCAGGACGCCGCGCGCCTGTTGCAGGTGAGCCGGCGGCGGTGCATCGAGAAAAGCCAGATCAGTCTCGCTATTGCCCCAGGCGGCGAGTTCCAGTGCGAGTGGCACCAGGTCACTCTGCAGGATTTCCGGCACAGGGAAGCGCGCCAGTGTGCCGTGTTGCGCCTCACTCCACAGACGGTAGCAAGCGCCGGGTTGCTGGCGGCCGGCGCGGCCGGCGCGTTGCTCGGCGGTGGCCTGTGACACGTTCACTGTCACGAGCCCGCTCATGCCGCGGCGCGGGTCGAAGCGCACCGTGCGCACCAGTCCGGCATCGACGACCACCCGCACGCCGTCGATGGTCAGCGAGGTTTCGGCAATGCTGGTCGACAGGATCACCTTGCGCGCGCCGGCAGCATCCGGTTGCAGGGCGGCTTGTTGTTGTGCGGCAGGGGCTTCGCCGAACAGGCTATGGATTTTGGCAGCGCCAAGCCCCTCATGTTGCTCCAGCAGGGTTTGCACGCGGCGGATCTCGCGCTGGCCTGGCAGGAACACGAGCAGGTCGCCGGGTTGTTCGCGCAGTGCGCTTACCACCACGTGTGCGACCTGGTTTTCCAGTGGCAAAGATGTGTCCCGGCCGCAGTAGATGGTATCGACAGGAAAACTGCGGCCACTGCTTTCCACCACCGGTGCATTGTCGAGCAGTGCGGAGACAGCGACGCCATCAAGCGTCGCAGACATGACCAGCAACTTGAGTGAGTCGCGCCAGTGCCGTTGCACGTCGCGCGCCAGCGCCAAGCCGAGGTCTGCATGCAAGGAACGCTCGTGGAATTCGTCGAAGATGACGAGGCCTATGCCCGTCAGTTCAGGGTCGTCCTGGATCAGGCGGGTGAGGATACCCTCGGTCACCACTTCGATCCTCGTGCGGGAGGAGACGCGACTGTCGCCGCGGATGCGGTAGCCGACGGTTTCGCCAGCTTTTTCGCCGAGCTGCTGCGCCATGTACTGCGCGGCGCGCTGGGCGGCGAGCCGGCGCGGTTCCAGCATCAGGATACGGCCGTCGATGCAACCGACCTCGAGCAATGCCAGCGGCACGCGCGTGGTCTTGCCGGCACCGGGCGCGGCCGACAGCACGACACAGGGCGACTGGCGCACCGTGTCGACCAGCGCGGGCAAGATGGCATCGATGGGCAGGCCGGTCTTCTTTGTCGGGGATAGCGGTCGGGGGAGGGCAATGATCGGACAGCCGGCGATGGAAAGCG
>CALMIC010000265.1 GCA_937864065.1 uncultured Cellvibrionales bacterium
ACTGCAGCATGGTACCATGAAATCCAGTCAGCTCCTGACTCTTGGGCTGCCACTTGATTTAAATCAGGTTAGTGCGGCTGATCTTGATCTTCTTCCTGGCATAGGACCAACTTTAGCGAGTCGCATCATAGAATATCGCCAAAAAAATGGCGATTTCAGGAGCCTTGAGGACTTGTTATCCGTAGAAGGCGTTGGTGAAAAGACCCTTCAGAAAATATCGAAATTTGTTAACATACTGAAACAAAGGTACTAAATGACCTGCTGGCTCCGCTGCTGACAACAGTGATAGTGAATTGGCACATAACCTGAATTCAAACTACCCATCCATGACATGCAACACTATCTAATGAATCCTGGGGGGGCTGCCATGAAATGTCCACGTTGCCAAGGTCGTATGTTTGCTGAGAAGTTTTACGATTTTGTCCGTTCTTTCAGTGCCTGGAAGTGCAGCTGTTGTGGTGAGGTGGTGGATCCAACCATTTTGCAGAACCGTGCCAGGAGTGTCAGCAGTCTGCCAGGATAAATATGTGCTAGCACAACAATCCGGATAGCCATCCAAAGGGGAGCCCAATCAGCTCCCCTTTTTGTTTGACAGTATCACGGTGTATCCGTACATTTTGGCATTATTACCTTTCGATGGGGAGAAACCAATTTATGGCACGACAGGGACGCGGCTTGCATGAATTGCGGCCGATTCGCATGACCCGACATTTTATCAAGCATCCGGAAGGAGCCGTACTGGTTGAATTTGGTGACACACGGGTTATTTGCACAGCGTCGGTGGAAGAATCGGTTCCACCCTTTCTGCGCGGCAAAGGAACCGGCTGGGTAACGGCTGAATACTCCATGCTGCCGCGTGCGACCCATACCCGATCAGCTCGTGAGGCAGCTAAGGGTAAGCAGAGTGGCCGCACTCTTGAAATTCAGCGTCTGATCGGCCGTTCTTTGCGGGCTGTAATGGACATGGGGCTACTGGGAGAGCGGACTATCTACCTGGATTGTGATGTTATTCAGGCAGACGGCGGTACCCGTACGGCTTCAATTACCGGTGCCTATGTTGCCTTGGCCGATGCTGTAGAATCGTTACTGGACAAGGGCTTGATCACAGAAAACCCACTTAAGGAACAGGTGGCGGCGGTCAGTGTCGGAATTGTTGCCGGAGAAGTGTTGCTCGACCTTGATTATCAGGAGGATTCCAGCGCTGAAGTGGATATGAACTTTGTGATGACCTCTTCAGACCGTTTTGTAGAGGTGCAGGGTACTGCCGAGGCTGAGCCATTTACCCTTGAGCAGATGGATGCCATGCGTACTCTGGCCATGGGTGGTA
>CALMIC010000266.1 GCA_937864065.1 uncultured Cellvibrionales bacterium
GACCTCGGCGCGGGCGCGGACATAGAGGCGGCCGCGACCTGTACGATAAGCCTCGACGATACCGGCGCGACCATTGATGATGCCGCCCGTCGGGAAATCCGGCCCCGGCACATAATCCATGAGCTCATCAATGCCCAGGTCCGGGTTGCCGATCAGGGCCAGGCAGGCATTGACCACTTCGCCGAGGTTGTGCGGCGGGATGTTGGTGGCCATGCCGACAGCAATACCGGAGGAGCCATTGACCAACAGGTTAGGAATGCGGGTTGGCATCACCGCCGGGATCATTTCGGTACCGTCATAGTTCGGTACGTAATCCACCGTTTCCTTGTCGAGATCTGCCAGCAGGTCATGGGCGATCTTCGCCATGCGGATTTCGGTATAACGCATCGCGGCCGGTGAATCGCCGTCAATCGAGCCGAAGTTGCCCTGCCCGTCCACTAGCATGTAGCGCAGCGAGAACGGCTGGGCCATGCGGACGATGGTGTCATACACGGCCAAATCGCCGTGCGGGTGGTATTTACCGATCACGTCACCGACCACCCGGGCCGACTTCTTGTAAGGCTTGTTCCAGGAATTGCCTAGCTCGTTCATCGCGAACAGGACGCGGCGGTGCACCGGCTTGAGGCCATCGCGGACATCAGGCAGTGCCCGGCCAACGATGACACTCATCGCATAATCGAGGTAAGACTGCTTGAGTTCGTCCTCGATATTGACGGGCAGGATTTCTTTGGCAAGTTCAGCCATGCGCGGATATTCCTTTTACTGTGAAACCGGCTGGAATTTAGAGGCGGGATTCTAACCCAAATCGCCGGTTCAGTTCAGGCAGGCCAGGTTGTCCAGCAGGCTCTGCAGGTACTCGTCATCCACCGGTTTACCGGCGATGAGGGTGCGGTAGTAGAGCGGCCCCCAGAGCTGGTCCAGCAGGACATCCTGGCGCACATCGACGGCCAGCTCCCCGGTTTCAACGGCTTTTTGCAGGTCCCGCAGGCCAATCGCCTGCAGGCGGGCGAAGAAGCTTTTATATAGCAGGTCGAGCATGGCCGGGTCGGTACGGCATTCGGCCAGCACGGCCAGCAACACCGGGGTCATGCGTCCGCGCAACAAGCTGCGGTAGCCGCCCTTCAGGCAGGCCAGCAGGTGCTTGCGCAGGTGGCGGCCATCGAACGGGATCTGCGGCATGTGCAGTGCCTGCTCGGTCAGCACCTCGATAACCAGGGCGACTTTGTTCGGCCACCAGCGGTAAATCGTAGCCTTGCTGACCCCCGCCTTGGCTGCGATGGCCTCGATACTGATGTCACCGTAGGGCCGGCTATCCAGCAATGCGGCAGCTGCCTGTACAATGGCCTCATGGCTGGCCTGGCTGCGCGGCCGGCCAGTGCTGCGTTTGGTCGAAGTCAGCGGCTGGTTATCCATGCCGACCATCATGGCATTTTTTTCATTGTAATTGAACAAGTTAGGAATCGTTGCTATAGTGACTTGCCCATTCGAGCGCCTGTGAACCGAACAGCGCCATGGGCAGGGTGGTATCGCGCGGCTTTGACAAGACACGCCGCCAGTTACCGGAAATGTGCCCGACAGGCACACCGCATTGCCCACCCTGTAGTGATGACTGAAAATTCCGCGCACCACGCCGACACAACCATGGGCGGGGTTCGCTTGAGGTAGCAAGACCGCACGCCCTTTTGTGGATGCAGTAAGACGCCCCGGACACTCGCACACCGCGTGAACCGCCGCGCAGCACCACCAGACCAGGTGTTTGTCCCTTTGCCCTCTCGGCCGGCTACCCGCTGGCTCCCAGCCGTCCTGCAGGCGATGCATGCGTCTACGCAGCATTGTGCCCTTGGCCAATGCCTGAAAGGACAGACATCATGAAACGTATGTTGATCAACGCTACCCAGCCCGAAGAGCTGCGCGTAGCCCTTGTCGATGGCCAGAAACTCTATGACCTCGATATCGAGCACACCAATCGCCGCCAGGAAAAAGCCAATATCTACAAAGGCAAGATCACCCGCGTCGAACCCAGCCTGGAAGCAGCATTTGTCGATTACGGTGCCGAGCGCCACGGCTTCCTGCCGCTGAAGGAAATTTCCCGCGAGTATTTCACCAGGCAGCCGGGCGAGATCGACGGCCGCATCAACATCAAGGATGTGATCCGCGAAGGCCAGGAAGTCATCATCCAGATCGATAAGGAAGAGCGTGGCAACAAGGGTGCTGCCCTGACCACATTCATCAGCCTGGCTGGACGCTACCTCGTACTGATGCCGAACAACCCGCGGGCTGGTGGCATCTCGCGCCGGATCGAAGGCGACGACCGCGACGAGCTGAAAGACGCCCTCTCCGGCCTGGACTTGCCGTCAGGCATGGGCGTCATCGTGCGCACTGCCGGCATCGGCCGCTCAGCGGAAGAACTGCAATGGGATCTCGACTACCTGCTGCAGCTGTGGAACTCGATCAAGACCGAAGCTGACAGCAGCTCCGCACCACACTTCCTGTTCCAGGAAAGCAACGTGGTGATCCGCGCCATCCGCGACTACCTGCGCCAGGACATCGGCGAAGTCATCATTGACACGCGCAGTGCCTATGACCTCGCCTCGGCCTTCATCCAGCAGGTGATGCCGAACTACAAGAGCAAGGTCAAGTTCTACCAGGACAACATCCCGCTCTTCACCCGCTACCAGATCGAAGGCCAGATCGAGAGCGCCTTTGAACGCGAAGTGAAACTGCCCTCCGGCGGTGCGATCGTCATCGATGTGACCGAGGCCCTGGTGTCGATTGACATCAACTCTTCCCGTGCCACCAAAGGCGGTGATATCGAGGAAACGGCCACCAATACCAACCTGGAAGCGGCCGAAGAGATTGCCCGCCAGCTGCGCCTGCGCGATATCGGCGGACTGGTGGTGATTGACTTCATCGACATGAATTCGCCGAAGAACCAGCGCGCCGTCGAGGATCGCATGCGCGACTCCCTGCAGATGGATCGCGCCCGCGTACAGGTCGGCCGCATCTCCCGCTTCGGGCTTCTGGAAATGTCACGCCAGCGCCTGCGACCGTCACTGAGCGAAACATCAGGCCATGTCTGCCCGCGCTGCAACGGCCAGGGCACTATCCGCGGCACCAAATCCATTGCTCTCGCCATCCTGCGCATGCTGGAAGAAGAGGCACAGAAAGAACGCAGTTCTGAAGTCCGGGCCATCACGCCGGTTCCGGTTGCCAGCTTCCTGCTGAATGAAAAGCGCAAACAGATCAGTGATATCGAGAAGCGGAACCAGTGCCGTGTTGTCATCGTACCGAACCCTGACATGGTCACTCCGCATTACCACATCCAGCGCTTGCGTGAAGGCGATGCCCAGCTGTCACAGACCAGTTTCGAGATTGGCCTGAGCGATGTCGCAAGCATGGAAGAGGATGACCTTGAACAAGGCAATGCACCGTCAAAAACAGCAGCCGTCC
>CALMIC010000267.1 GCA_937864065.1 uncultured Cellvibrionales bacterium
GACGAAGCAACCGGCGAAGTCCTTGGCATACAGGCTATCGACATCGGTTCAGCCAAGGTCACGCATGCCGAAGGCGATGTGGCCAAGCTGTTGATACTGCGCAGCACGCAGGAAGTCCGCATCTCGGATCGTCTGCTGCCGAGCGAAGAGCGTCGCATTGATGCCATTTTCTACCCGAGCCCGCCAAACCAGGAGATTGAAGGCCACATCATTGATGTGGAAGGTGGCGTGAGCCAGATCGGTCCGATGAATGTCGTGCTGATCGACAAGGGCCAACGTGACGGTGTCGAAGTCGGCAACGTGCTGGCCATCTTCCAGAAAGGTGAACGCGTGAAGGATCCGGTCACCGGCGAGGTTGTCAGCCTCATCAACGAGCGCGCCGGCCTGCTGATGGTGTTCAACGTGTTCGAGAAAACCAGCTTCGCCCTGGTACTGCAATCAGACCGTCCGTTGATGGTCGGCGAGATGGTGAAAAACCCCTGAGCCTTGCCAGCTGCAAGCAAAAAAGCCCCGGCATGCCGGGGCTTTTTTTTCGCGGACTTCAGTGGCGCAACATGATGACCTTGAACGCGCGGTCATTGGCCAGGAGATCAATCCTGGAAAAAAGAGCGCGCGCTTTCTGCTCCAGCGACAGGAAGGCATTGACCACGAACAATGCAGCACCCCGCGGCGCCAGCAGCCGGTGCGCCTGCGCCAGGAACTTGTCCGTCAGCGAACCATCAACGGCAAAACCCTGGTGAAACGGCGGATTGCACAACACCAGGTCAAACTGGCCGGCAAGTGAGCTCCCGGCATCGCTGGCGATCACCTCGACAGCCAGGCCGTAATGCACCGCATTCTGCGCCATCGCCAGCAAGGCCGCGGCATTGTTGTCCGTTGCCACCCGGCGATCACAAGGCAAATCCCGGGTCATCAGCGTGAGATAACCATAACCACAACCGAGATCGAGCATGGACTGCGGTGCAGCCGGCATCTGCGCCAGGCAGGCAGGCAGTTGCTGCCGCAGGAAAGCACTACCGCGATCGACACGATCCCAGCCGTAAACGCCCGGCTTGCTGTAAAAGTCGAGCTCTGCGGTGTGCACCAGCCGCAACTGCGCATACTCCTTGTCATCAAGCCACGGCATTGCTGCGCTGCCGGCATGTCGCACAAAAACGCCGCGATAGGCAACGCCGTGCTTTTCAGCAACGCCGTTGCCGAAATGCTGGCGGCACTTGTCGATGAAAGTCCTGGCACCCTCGTCTTTCAGCCCCGTCAGGTACAGCTCACCTTCTCCAGCCAGCAAACCCGGCGCATGGTTCAGCACATGGTGCACCACCGGTTTTTCCTTCGAGATGCGGAAGACCAACCGGTTAAACGCACCTGCCGGGAAACGAGAAAAATCGAAATCGGAAAATGCGACATCGTGGCCGCGCACGTGCGCAGCATCGGCAACATCACAGCGATTGGTGAGCAACTGCAAGCCCGTCCGGGGCGGGATAGCCACCACCGCTTCCAGCGCATTCTCGTCAGCCACCCATAAGGTCTGGCCAACAACATCCTGCAATGGCGGCAGTAACGTCTGGAAAGCCGGATCAAGCATGCTGGCCACCGGCGATTTCAGCAGCAGTCAGTGGGCGATAGTCTCCCGGCGCCAGGGCAGCATCCAGCACAATATGGCCGATGCTCTCGCGATGGAGGGCCTGCACATGATTGCCGACAGCGGCAAACATCCGCTTGACCTGATGGTATTTTCCTTCGTGCACTGTGAGCAACACAGTTGTCCGCTCGCAATCGACAAACGCAAGCACGGCAGGCCTGGTCAGTTTCCTCTCCTCGCGCAACAGCACACCATGGCGCAACTGTTCTGCCGCGTCATCGGACAACGGATACTGCAAGGTGACACGGTAGCGCTTGCCGCATTCGCGCGCCGGTGCGGTCATGCGGTGGTTCCACTGGCCATCATCAGTCAACAAAACCAGCCCTGTTGTATCGATATCCAGGCGACCCGCAATCTGCAAGTCATCGAGCCAGTCCTCATCGAGCAGGTCCAGCACCACCGGATGATTGCCATCCGTGTTGGCACAGACATAACCGGCCGGCTTGTGCAGCATGAAATAACGCGGTTGCCTGGGAACAACTGTCACACCATCGAGTTGCACGTTATCGTTTTCTGCCAGCTGGGTATCGGTTTTCCTGACTGTATTGCCATTGACCGTCACCTCACCGCTGCGCACGGCCTTATGCACCTGTTGGCGCGACATGCCGGTGGCATGACTGATGTACTTGTCCAGTCGCATCAGTGACCGTACCATGCATTCAGCTGCCGGATGATGTCGGCATCCTGGCCGTCATTTCGCAGTACCTTCATGCCGGCTGGCGGCTGCTCGAAATCCGCCAGCAGCGCTGCTGCGCTGCCGCTCGATATGCCTTGCGCGCGCACCGACAGACGCTGCTGCAGCACCACCTGGCTGCACTCGACGCAGAGCATCTCCATATCAGCGACCTGTGCCAGCAGGTAATCGCGATGGCGCTGCTTGTACACACCCTGCGTGACGACCAGCGTGCCATGCTGTTGTTGCAGGCTGAGGATCCTGCGCGCGACACGCGGAAAATATTCATCGCGCATCGCCTCGGTAAACGGGCGCTGCTCGGCCAGCGCCAGGCGCATCGCAGCAGAAATATCATCATCTGCATCATAGAAAAAACGGCCCGACAAGCGAGTGACCAGTCGACCGACATGCGTCTTGCCGGCACCGGCGAGACCGTAGAAAAACAGCGCTGCCGGCGCACGCGCAAGGTCAAGCGTGGGAAGCGTTGCCGTCACTGGTCGCGCCTCTGCACCAGCGAGGCGACCTCGCCAGAAAAGACCACTTCACCGCGCTGGTTCAGCAGCCGTCCTTCACAGCGCACGATGCCGGCAAACGGCCGGCTGGCAGAAGCACGCTTTTCCAGGCAGCAGTACTCATAACGCAATTCGTCACCGGGCCGGATCGGTGCAGAAAAGCGCAACTTGTCGAAACCCAGTGCAGAAATCGCCGCCACCTTGCGCTCCTGTTGCTGGCCGAGGTAGACAAAAATCGGGAAAGCGTGTGCGGATGACGCGACCAGACCGCCAAAAATCGAGTCTTTCGCTGCCACCGGATCGACATGGAACGGTTGCGGATCCCACTTGCGCGCCATGCTGATGATTTCTTCTTCCGTCACGACATACGGCGTTGCAATCTGCACGACATGGCCGACCTCGTAATCCTCGAAATGGATGTAATCGTCGGGAAAATGCATCTGGTGACTCATCACGGAACATCTCGCTGGATAATGGAAAGGATATGGGCAGGTGGCTCGCGTCCGAAATCCTTGCGGTACAAGGCGACCGCACGCTGCGCGATCTCGCGCAATTCACCAGCCTGGCCATGCAGCCAGTCGCGGCGGTATTGCGCAAGGAAACAGAGAATGTCGCGGCGCGTGAGCGGCAGGTCAAATGCGGAATAGAACAGGCCGGCTATATCTTTCACCAGCCAGCGGCGCGGGGTGCGCGCCCGCATCTGCACGCGATGCAAGTCGATCAGGTAGAGCCTGTCGCCGGAAGCAAACGGCTTGCCATCGTCTGCACGCAGGAAATGGCACAAATAATAATCGCGATGGTTGATGCCGTTCTCGTGCAGCGTCTTGCTGATCGTCGCCAGCTTCCTGACCAGCGTGCGCTTTTCACGCAATGACGGCTTCTGTTCACCCCATGGCCTGCAGTAATCTTCCAGGCTGATCGTACCGGCCAGCTCTTCGGTGACCAGGAATGACAACTGGGTGGCCGGATTGATGCCGCACTGGCCAAACGCCACCGGCGTCATCGTATCGATACCGAGTGACTTGAGGCGCAGGCAAGCGTGGTATTCGTTGGCGGCACCGAGCACTGGCGCCCGCAACTGCAACAGGTTCTTGGCGATTTCACCCCAGCCGACGCCCTCATGCAGCTTGAGGAAATAGCCGCGCCCATCGCGCTCGAAACGCAGCGTGCGGCGACCTTCCTTGCTGCGGTAGACATCGCCTTGCAGCGCGCGCGCCTCGGCAAACGGATCCTTGCCCTGCCAGTACTGCTGCCAGCGCGTGTCGAGGAACAGTTTCATGACAGCCGCTCCTGCGCTTCCTGCATGATGATGTCTGCGGCGCGTTCGAACAGCGAATAGATGTCCGCCGTGCTCGCCATGCGCAAACCGTTCTGCCGCCACGCCTGGCGCTGCGCGGCATTGTCCAGCATCGACTGCAGCGCGCAGTCCAGCGCTGCTTGCGAGAAAGGCTCGTCAATCACAATACCGCAGCCATAATCGCGGATATAAGTGCTGTAGCCACACACTGCGGTGGTCAGCACCGGCAAGCCGGCTACGGCCGCCTCCAGCAGCACGGTACCGGTGTTCTCACGATAGGCCGGATGAACCAGCACATCAGCGCCTTGCAGGAAATGCGGGACATCGTCGCGACCAGCGAGGAACTGCAGGCGCTCCCCGACACCGAGCTCGCGCGCCAGCTTCACGAAGGCATCAGGTTTGTCCTGGCCGATGACGATAAAACGGGTGCGCTGTTTCAGTGGCGCCGGCAGGGCAGCCAGCGCACGGATTGCCCGGTCGAGCCCCTTAGTGCGGAAACCGGAGCCTATCATCAGCACCAGTTTGTCATCGTCCGCGAGTTGCCATTCGCGCCGGAAGCTGTCGCGCAGCTGTTGTGCATCGGCACCGGCGCGGCGGTCGGGGTTGATGCCCGGCGGCAACACGGTGCAGCGCTCCTTCGCTGCGGGATAGTACTGCACATATTCATCGACGCTGCGCTGTGCAATCGCGAGAACCCGCGTGTGGCTGGCCGCGCCAAAGACAGCTTCCTCGTCGCGCAGGAACTCGCGGTAGCGCGGCAACCAGCGCAACCATGGCGAGCGCTCCTGCAGCAGCTTGGCCTTGAAGCAGGTATCCGCCGCGTAATAGATATCCAGGCCCGGCATGCGGTTGAAACCGACGACCAGCGCCGGCTGCTGCACTTGCAGTTTCTGCTGCAGCGCACCGGCAAAACTGCGGTTGCGCGCATGGTTGCTGCGGCCGCCGACAGGCACTACCTCTACCGCGATGCCTTGCGGCCGCTCGCCCTGCCACTCACCACAGTAGACGGTCACTTCAGCGCCGCGCGCCACGCACGCCTGTGCGATACGCAACATGTCGCGCTGCAGGCCACCGTAGGGAAAATACTTGTACAGGACGAAGGCGAGTGTCATGTGCGGCCCAGCATGTCGCGCACGCGGGCAAACACCACCGCCGGTGTCAGCGGCGCGAACACCGCTGGCTGCACGCGCGCTGCACCATTCTGTGTGAAGTCGTGCGCACACAAGTGAAACTGGTTCGGCCCGTAGGCGCCGATCAGGGCCGGCGATGTCGGCCCGTACAGCGACAACGTCGGTACCGCAAGTGCTGCCGCAAGATGGCCCAGGCCGGTATCAACCGCCACCACCGCACGGGCACTGGCGATCGTCGCTGCCATGCCGGCCAGGTTGGTGCGCGACAGCACTTCTGCACGCGGATGCGCGTCGGCGATCATGCGCGCGCGCCGGTGCTCGGTATCCGACCACCACGGCAACCGCACAGTCATCCCGCTATCACACAACAGGCGGCACAGCGTCTGCCAGTATTCATCCGGCCAGTGTTTGTCGGCGCGTGTGGTGCCGTGCAGGAACAACACATAGGGCGGCTCGGCCTGTTCACCGAAACGACGGCGATCGATACCGTAATCCGGCGGCAGCTGTGGCTTCTGATAACCCAATGCCTGCGCAAACAGCTCACGCGTGCGCTCGACAGCATGCTGGTTCTTCGCCACGAAATATTTTTTCTGGTAGGCCAGGCTCGCCACTGGCTCGCGCGCGCAGTGACGGTCATATCCACAGCGCACGCCGCCAGCCAGTCGGGTCAGCACAGCGCTCTTGATGAGCCCCTGCGCGTCAATCACGAGATCGTACGGATACTGGCCGAGCTGCCCGCGGAAACGCGCCCATTCATCACTACCGAACAACTTGAACAAGTTCTTGCGCCAGCGCCTTACCGCTACCGGAATCACCCGTTCGACGCGGGGATGCCAGGCAGGTATTTCCGCAAAGGCTTCCTCAACCACCCAGTCGAACACGATGCCGGGCACTGCCGCACACGCATCGGTGATAGCCGGCAATGTGTGGATCACATCGCCCATCGAAGAGGTTTTCACCAGCAACACACGAGTCATGACGCCACCTGCACATTGCGCGGCAAGCGCGCCAGTGCATCCAGCACGCGCGCTGGCGGCAAATCCTTCAGGCACTGCAGGTGGCCTAACGGGCATTCGCGCTTGAAACACGGGCTGCATTCGAGGCCGAGCCGCACAACTTCGACAGCATCGGACAGCGGCGGCGTGAACTGCGGCGATGACGAACCGTATACCGCCACCAACGGACGATTGAGCGCGGCCGCGATATGCATGAGGCCGGAATCATTGCTGACCACGGCCGCTGCGCACGAGAGCAGGTCTATCGCTTCCGCAAGTTTTGTTTTTCCCGCGAGATTGTTGCAGTACTGGCGCTGTGCCTCAGGCAATGCCTCACGAATGGACTCCGCCACTGGCGCATCTTTCGCCGAGCCGAAAATCCAGACCTGCTCACCGGCAGCAATGCGCTCAGCAGCCACCGCAGCGTAGTGTTGCTCGGGCCAGCGCTTGGCCGGGCCGAACTCGGCACCCGGACACAACGCCAACACCGGGCGCTTCCTGTCGAGCTGGTGCACATGCAGGGCGATGTCGCGTTCGACCGGATCGATCTGCAGGCGCGGATGCGGCAAATCCGCCGGCAGTGTTTCGCCGTCCAGCAACGCCAACGCAGCAAAGCGCTCAATCATCAGCGGGTATTGTTCCTTGTCGAGGATGCGGATGTCATTCAGCAGCCCGTAGCGCATCTCGCCGCGCCAGCCGGTGCGTTGCGGGATAGCGGCAAAGAACGGCACCAGCGCCGACTTCCACGAATTCGGCAGCAGGATCGCCTGCCGGTACTGGCCGCGCAACGAATGGCCAATCCGGCGTCGCTTGCCGAAACCGAATTCGCCATGCGCCAGTGGCAGGTCGAAACTGGCGCGCACTTCCGGCATGCGCGCCAGCAGCGGCGCACTCCAGGCCGGGGCGAGCACATCGATGGCACACGCGGGATTGTCCTGTTTGAGCAGGCGAAACAGCACCTGCGCCATCACCATGTCGCCGACCCAGGCCGGGCCGACCACCAGGATTGCCTTGCCAGCATCCGTCATGCAGCCACCCAGTTTTCCACTTGCAGGCCCGGTACCCGCAGGAACTCGCGTTCTTTGTTGGTGACGACAATCCAGCCTTCCGCGCGGGCATGGGCCGCGATCCACAGGTCATTGTTGCCGATCATCTGGCCAGCTTGCTGCAAGCCCGCGCGGATCTGGCCGTAGTGGTCACCGGCAGCGGCCGGCAATTCAGCCACCTGCAGCACGCCTTCCAGCCGGTGCAGGGCAGCGAGGGCCTGTTCACGGGACTGGCTTTTCTCGGCGCCGAAGCGCAGCTCGCCCAGCGTGATGACTGACATCGCCAACTCACTGGCCGCATGCCGGGCAAACCGCTCCCGCACTGACGGCGGGTTGTGCTTGGTGATGTAAATGCAGATGTCCGTATCCAGCAGGTAGCGCACGCCCATCAGAAGGATTCCCGCTCCTGGGCAGGCGTGTCTTCACGGCCATCCGCCATGAAATCCGGCGGCAATTCTGTCAACGCATCAAAGATGGCGGCGGCATTTGTCGGCGTCTCGCGCAGCACAATTTCATCGCCACGGCGAAAGATTTCCACCTGGTCCACATTCAGGCGGAATTCCTTGGGCAGGCGCACAGCCTGACTGTTGCCAGACTGGAACACGCGGGCGATAGTCATGAGTTGGCCTCTCGGATGTATCTACGCAAAGTATATACAACAAATGAGGCAGCGGCTATACGTGGGCAACCTGCAATCCTGCTTTTCGAATGGTGCCGATCTGTCGTACATCAGCAGACAAATGCCAGTGTAAGCCCCACCTAAACTAGGGCCAAGCCGATATGGATGGCATCCAGCGCTCGCAGGATATTCTGTTCCAGATGGCGAACAGCATGGCGCATGATCTGCGACGATAGGTCGCAGATAGGGACATCAGGGATGTGCGACATGGTCTTCGTGCTGCAAGCGGTAGAACGCCAATACCAGTTCCGGCACGGCAATGGCAGCCAGGCCCGGGCCTGGTGACACTAGGTGTTTACGGTCTCGGAACCCTCTTCGGCGCGCATAGCACATTGCAAAGGCAGAAGAACCGAAGAACATGTGCATCGCACCCGGCAACTGAATGCGGCCATAGATAACACTTGCAATTTCTATAGAATTATTGTTCTAATTCAAAGGATGCCGACTTGGATGGCATATAAACACGACCGACAATGAAAAAACAATATAGGAGTTTGTCATGGGAATTCGCAAAAGGACTCGTCGGCTTTTCATCCCCGTTTTCGTTCTGGGGTTATCTCTGGGAGGATGCGTAACCAATAACTTTCCAGGATCCCACACAGCAAAGGCCGACAAATTCAGGCAAGCTCTGAATGCCGGGGACACTAAGTCTGCACAAGATTACCTGCTTTCAAAAAAGGAATCAGAAGACAATATGCTCTACATGATGGAGCTTGGTCGAATCTACAACTTGCAAAATCAGCACCCGCAAAGCCTTGATGCATTGGGCATTGTCGTTGAAAAATTCGAACAGAATGATAGCAAGGCTTTGATTTCCGCTGGCAGTGCGGCTGATCATGCGCAAGCCGCACTTGTTAACGACACCATGATTGAATATAAGGGATACGGGTTCGAGAGAATATTCACGCATGTTAACCAGGTATTCAATTATCTCGGCGAAGGAAAAAATGAAGACGCCTTGATCGAAGTGCGAAAAATTGCGCTTGAGGAAAGGGAGTTGACGGATGCGCATGAAAAAGAAATTGCCAAGACAGCAGAAAAGGCGAAAAAAAACAATATAAATACTGCCATGCTTGATAGCAATTTTTCCGGCATTGATCTGATTGCAGGGAAAACAAAATCTTCTTTCAGCAATGCATATGCGCATTACCTGTCTGGCGTTTTGATGGAAGCTACAGGAAAGGCCTCAGATAAGGAGTTTGCACTGACATCTTACAAACTTGCATTTGAAATACACCCGGGATCTACGATGATCCAGAAGGATATCGAGAGACTGTCCGGTAAAGGCATAAGACAATCCTCTGAAGTGGATAGCGAAAAAGGCACGCTTGTTGTTCTGTATGAGGATGATTTTGTTGCGAAACGAACAGGAATAACCATCCCTATACCAACTGCCAGTGGCAGTGCAGTTGCTGTTTCATTTCCCATGTATACGAAAGAGTCTGTGCCTCCTGTTCAAAATCTGCAGGTTTCTGGAAATGGCGTTTCCGTCACTACAGTTGAGCTTACAAATACGTCGGCGCTAGCTGCAAAGTCCCTGAAGGAAGAAATTCCTGCCATGGTATTGCGTGCGGTCATTCGTGTAGCCGCCAAGTATGCCATCCAGGATCAGGCTGGAAAGCAATGGGGTGATGCAGGAAAGTTGGTTGCAGGTTTGTATAACGTAGCATCGGAACAAGCGGACTTACGCAACTGGCTGACGTTACCGAACTCCTGTCAGGTCGCCAGAGTCCCCGTTGTGGGTGGTAAGCAGACCCTGGCTTTGCAATCTGGCGGGATAAACACAAGCGTTGACGTGGATATTCAGCCAGGGAAAACCACTTTGGTGAGGGCAGTGAATGTTGGGCAAAGGCTGCTCGTCAATACATATCAGCTCTAGGTTCGGGGAATTCGACAATGAAAATTCAATCACTGATTGTTATGGGGTGCTTGTTACTCGGGCTTAATGGATGCGGGGTTCAAAGTGCCAGCGTTATTCCGCCAGAGGAATTGCAATATCAGACATACTTGGAAGCGAGAAAGCCTGCGTTGTTGCGAAAAATCGGCATCATCGAAGTGGGTCACAGCAGCGCGGGAAATATCATGCGGTCCCAGGTTGCGCTTAAAAACAGGGGGCGTGGTGAAGCTCAGTTTCGCTACAAATTTCGTTGGTTTGATAAAGGCGGACTTGAGCTGGATCCAGAAGGAAGTCCTTGGGTGCCTGTGTCGATACTATCTGGTGATGTGATTCGCGTGCAAGGACTAGCTCCCAGTCCAGCAGCTAAAAGTTTTCGTGTTGTGATTGATGATTAAGGAGTGTTCTGTGTCAAATTTATCCAGATTTCTAGTCATTGTGTCAGTAGCTGTTTTTATGGCCGGGTGTGCCAGTGGGGGCAGCAAAGTTGGTTATGTTGATGCCACTGCTGTTGAAACGGTAGATGAATCTTTTGGCTCATCTGATCTTCAGCAAATTGCCGCGAAGATGGTGCAGGACATGCTCATTTTTCCTCCGGTTGTCCAAGCTACAGCCAGTAGGAGACCTGTGCTCTACATAGATCGTATCGAGAACAAATCCACTGAGCATATTGACCTTGCATCCATCACTGACACAATCCAGTCCAAATTGATCGGATCAGGGAAATTCCGCTTTGTTGATATGGACCGGCTTGCAGAGATTAACCAGCAGATTGCCTACCAGAAAAAAAGCGGGATGGTGGATCAGAGCTCCGCTGTGGCAACAGGACGTGGATTAGGCGCCGAGTACGCACTGTATGGCAGCCTTTCCAGCATAGTAAAACGCAATGCGGGGACGAAGAGTGTTTACTACAAGTTCACTTTGAAATTGCAGCACATTGAAACCCAGTCAGTTGAGTGGGTTGGCGAAAAGGAAATTCGTAAGGAAGCAAACAGGGCACTTTTTGGATCATGACCGATGAATAATAAAATGAGAAAAATGGCAATTGCCATCAGTATCCCCGCGCTGTATGCCATGAGCATCGTTCCGGCCATTTCCATGGAACAGCTGGAAAAACCCATTGAGCAGATCGCACAGAGTGCCGGGGATAACTTTCCCAGCCTGGATGAGATTTCTGGCAGTGCCATTGACAAGGTAAAAGATGAATATCTTGCAAAGAGAGGGATGAAAGAGGGCTATGGTGAGAATGAGTCTGGCAGGTTTTATGTTGGATGGGCGACAGCAACCATTGATATCCCATCAACCGATGTGAGTTGGCCAGATGCAAAAAATATGGCCTTTGAAAAAGCATTGATCAAGGCAAAATCAGACTACATAAAACTTCAGCGCAAATCCATTACATCGGAAACCATGCGCAAATACCTGAAAGACGAAAGACCATTTGACCCGAATGAACTGGCAAAAGGCGATTCCAAAGCTGAAGCGATAGCAGACAAGTTTGTTGCGTTAGTAGAGTCAGAACTCGATAGCGCACTGAAGGAGAATGGCGTTGATCCATCAGGTTATGACGCAACAAAGAAACGCCAGTTGCTTGAAGACAGCATAGAAAAAACTTCAATGGTCAAGTCTTATGGTTCTGTTGCGGGAATCACAACATTGAGAACCTTTGAAGATGGAAACAGTGTCGGGGTGCTGTTTGTTGTTTCGGAAAAACTGAAACAGGCCGCTAGCCAACTGCTTCGTGGTAGTGGAACGGCAGCCAGTAGTACTGTTACAGGAAAAAGCGTGCTGGAGCAACTGCAAGGTCAGTGTGCGGAGGATGTCTGCTTTATCAGCCAGGATGGTATTCGCTTGATGAAGGATGAATATGGCAATGACACATTGGTGTCTTTTGCCAGCAGTGGAGTGCGTGCAGTTAAAGGCACTTCACAGCTGATGCTGGACAAAGCAGTTGAGGCAGCGGAGATCAGCGCCAGCCAGACTGCATCGGCAAGGCTTTCGGAGTTTGCCAATGCCTCCCTGAACTTCGAGGAAAAAGCCAGCGCTATCTCGCGCAGTAGCGTAACCGAAGAAACTGGCAAGGATGGTTTTGTAGCGGAGAAGGAATCCATGGATGTTGGCAAGATGGTTAGCCAGATGGCGAAACAGCAGAGCAGCCTGTCTATCAAGGGGGAAACTGTCATCAAGAAGTGGCGGGCAAAACACCCGGAGACAGGGCACATCATTGTAGGCGTGGTATCCACCTGGAGCCCTCTGACTCAGGCTAATGTTTCACTCAAACCTACACAAAAACCAGCTGCCGCCAGTGGCAATAATGCTGAAGGTAAACCACTGAATGTCCGGCAAAGTGCAGATTTCGAGGCGTCGTTCTGATATGAAAGTTTCCAGCCTGTTTCATAGCCTTGTTTTTATCCTGTTTGCGTGCATATCCATGGCGTCTTTTGCCACAACAGAAGATGTGACGGTGGATACTGTCGGATACGGAGACTCGTATCAGAAAGCGCTTGCGGTCGCGTTGTTGGAAGCGGTATCCCAGGTGCGTGGCGTTGATATCGCTACAGACAAGACCATGAAATCAGACTTTGAAGCCTATGCCAATGCCGAAGAATCTTATGTGAGGTCACAAACACAGGTTGATCAGGATATTTCTGTCAAGACAAAAGGACAGATCAAGTCTTACCAGATATTGTCGGTCAAGGAACCTGCAGCGCAGGGCGAGCAGTGGGAGATTCGTGCGCAAGTAACTGTGCCTGCATACAAGGCCATGGGCAAAGAAGATAACCGTTTTTCTATCGCGGTAATGCCGTTTCGCTCCAAATCGGGAAAATCTTCCGTCGCCGACAAATTGCGTGACGACATTCTCAACACCCTGACGCAATCAAGAAAATTTGCGGTAGTAAGCCGCGATTTTGACGGCGAATTCAATGCCGAAAAAGATTTACTGAAAAGTGATGATGTTTCTGTTACTGAAGCGACGAGACTTGGCCAAGTATCAGGTGCGGATCTCATGATGGTAGGCACCATTTATGACGCATCGGTTTCAACCAAAACTACCACAACGCCTACAGAAACCACCAGCTTCTACGGCATGAGCGTCACCGAAGGCGGGCAAACACATACATCTTCAAAGTCGTCCGTAAAACTGAATTATCAGGTCATTGAAGTGGCGACTCAGAAGGTGAAATGGGCGGATACGTGGTCGTCCAGCAGCAGTGGCGCCGTTGCAGACTCACTCCTGGAGCAGGGCGCAAGAACAATAGTCGCTGACATGCTTGAAGTGATTTATCCCGTCAAGATCCTGAAGGTCGCTAGTGATAAGCGCATCATCCTGAATGAAGGTGATAGCAGGCTTAAACAGGATATGGTGCTGGATGCATACAGTGAAGGCGAAGCGTTTGTTGATCCGGATACTGGTGTCGAAATCGTTACTGACGGTACAGTCGTTGCCCATATCAAGGTGACCGAACTCAAGCCAAAATATGCCGTAGCCGAGTTGGTGAGTGGTGATATATCAAAAATCAAGGATGGCGGTATTGTAAGGCTTCAGAAAAAATCTCAAGAAAAACCAAAGGAAAAGTCTGTAGAAAAACCCAAAAAGAAATCCAAACCAGCTCAGGTGACGAGCAACCCGACTGCACGTTCTCGTGATGCTGCTGGTGGTGAAGCGCCTGTAAGCTGGGAATAGTATGATTTTGCCCTGATTTCATGGGCACCCAGCTAAATTAGTAATCTAGTCCAGAGTTGGCCCACGACACACTAGAGACAAAGTATCCTTGGAATCAATGCAAGATCACTTCACCGGCGTCAACCACTCCGGAAACTGGCTGCGGCGGCCTTTGACCTGGTCGAAATACATCGCCTGCAGCTTCTCGGTGACCGGCCCGCGGCGGCCGGCGCCAATGGAGCGGCCGTCCAACTCGCGGATCGGCGTCACTTCGGCCGCCGTGCCGGTGAAGAACGCCTCGTCGGCAATATAGACCTCGTCGCGCGTGATGCGCTTCTCGACCACCTCGCAGCCGATTTCCTTGGCCAGGTGGAAAATCGTGTTGCGGGTGATGCCGTTCAGGCACGCGGTCAGTTCCGGCGTGTAGATGACGCCGTTCTTGACGATGAAGATGTTCTCGCCAGAGCCCTCGGCCACGTAGCCTTCCGGATCGAGCAGCAGGGCTTCCTCGGCACCGCCGGACAATGCCTCGTTGAGGGCCAGCATCGAGTTGATGTAATGGCCGTTGGCCTTGGCGCGCGTCATCGAGATGTTGACGTGGTGGCGCGTGTACGAGCTGGTACGCACCTTGATGCCGGTCTGCAGGGCCTCGTCGCCCATGTAGGCACCCCAGGACCAGGCCGCGACGATGACATGCACGGTGAGGCCCTTGGCGCGCAGGCCCATGGCTTCGGATCCGTAGAACACCATCGGGCGCAGGT
>CALMIC010000268.1 GCA_937864065.1 uncultured Cellvibrionales bacterium
CCCGTCGCCAACGCCCGATGACAACGCCCGCCGCCTGCGGGAGGCCCGCCTCGCAGCTGGCCTCTCATTACGCGAGCTGGCCAGCCGGGCAGGTACCTCCCACGCCACCTTGCTGGCCTACGAGACCGGCCAGAAAATTCCTTCGGTCGCCACATATTTCCGCGTACTTGAAGCTGCCGGGTTCGCCGTCGAACTGACCCTGAACCGGCGGATACGCGAAAACGACGGCATTCCGCGCGGCGAGGAACTGGCCGCCGTCCTCCGACTGGCAGAACAGTTTCCGGTGCGGGCCGACCCCCACCTGACCTGCCCCGTTTTCCCGCATCCGGCCTGAACACGATGGATCTTGTCAGCAAGATCATTGCGCTGCATGAGGCCCTGGATACCGCCGGGCTACCGCACGCATTTGGCGGTGCACTCGCCCTGGCCTGGTGTACCGAACGGGCGCGCGGCACCATCGATATCGATGTGAACATACTGATCCCGACTGATGATTTCGCCAGGGCACTGGCCGCCATGCCGGCCGGCGTGAAGATCGGCCGGCAAGATCGCATGCAACTGAAACGTGATGGCCAGGCAAGGCTGTGGTGGGACAAAACGCCGGTAGACCTGTTTCTCAACAACACGGCGTTTCATGAAGGCATTGCAGCGCGGGTACGGCAGGAAACGCTGGCCGGGGCATCCATCCCCTTCCTGAGCTGTCAGGATCTTGCCGTTTTCAAGGCTTTTTTCAACCGCACGAAAGACTGGGCAGACCTTGAGGAAATGAAAAACGCCGGTACGCTCGACAGCAGCCAGACCATTGCCACGCTGATACCCTACCTCGGCCCTGACGACGAACGGATAGAAAAACTGCAGAAACTTTAGGCCGGACCGATCCCCGTCCACGAAAATGCCGGCAATTTCGTCAAATTTCCGTGAATTCCAGCCAATTCCATAGACAGCCCCATCGCCTTGCGGCAAACTGCGCCGATCACAACGCCTGAACCAAGGATCTGCGCATGGCTACCCTGCTGGTGTTGCACGGCCCCAACCTGAACCTGCTCGGCACCCGTGAACCGGGCCTGTACGGCGCCGACACCCTCGACAGCATCAACGCCCGCCTGACGGAACTGGCGCTGGCCGCCGGCCACCACCTGCAGGTGCTGCAGAGCAATGCCGAATACGAGCTGATCGACCGCATCCACGACGCGCGCCGCGAAGGGGTCGACTTCATCCTGTTCAACCCGGCCGCCTTCACCCACACCAGTGTGGCGCTGCGCGATGCGTTGCTGGCGGCAGGCATCCCGTTCATCGAGGTGCACCTGTCCAACGTGCACAAGCGCGAGCCGTTCCGGCAGCACTCCTATTTTTCCGACATCGCCGACGGCGTGATCTGCGGCCTGGGTGCCACGGGTTACGAGCTGGCATTGCAGGCCGCCATGCGAAAGCTGGCGGCGAAACAACCATCCGCAAAGTAACCATCCGACTTTCAATTATCTGTTACGTGGGGGACACGTCATGGCCATGGACATCCGCAAGATCAAGAAACTGATCGAACTGCTCGAAGAATCCAATATCGGCGAACTCGAAATCCGCGAGGGCGAGGAAACCGTGCGCATCTCGCGCAATGGCGTGATGCCGATGATGGCCGCGCCGATGGCCTATGCCGCACCGGCACCAGCCCCGGCGGCAGCTCCGGCCGCTGCAGCGGCCCCCGCCGCCGAAGCCGCGCCGAAAGCACCGACGCTGTCCGGCCATATCGTGCGCTCGCCGATGGTCGGCACGTTCTACCGCGCGCCATCACCCGATTCACCGCCGTTCGCTGAAGTGGGCCAGAGCGTCAAGGTCGGCGACGTACTCTGCATCGTCGAGGCGATGAAAATGATGAACCAGATCGAGGCCGACAAGGCCGGCGTGGTGCAGGCCATCCTCGTCGATGACGGCGCACCGGTGGAATTCGACCAGCCGATGTTCACCATTGCCTGAGGCGCGAGTCATGCTCGATAAAGTGGTTATAGCCAACCGCGGCGAGATTGCGCTGCGTATCCTGCGCGCCTGCAAGGAGCTCGGCATCAGGACAGTTGCGGTGCACTCGAAAATCGACCGCGACCTGATGCACGTGCGCCTCGCCGACGAATCCGTCTGCATCGGCCCGAACAAGTCGTCCGACAGTTACCTGAATGTGCCGGCGCTGATCAGCGCGATGGAAATCACCGATGCACAGGCCGTGCATCCGGGTTACGGCTTCCTGGCCGAGAACGCGAATTTTGCGGAACAGGTCGTCAAGAGCGGCTTCATCTTCATCGGCCCTTCAGCTGACGTGATCCGCCTGATGGGCGACAAGGTCTGCGCCAAGGAAGCGATGAAAAAAGCCGGCGTGCCGACCGTGCCCGGTTCCGACGGCGCACTGCCGGATGACCCTGCCGAGCTGATGCGCATTGGCCGCGAAGTCGGCTATCCCGTCATCATCAAGGCGGCTGCCGGCGGCGGCGGTCGCGGCATGCGCGTGGTGCACACCGAAGCCCACCTGGTCAATGCCGTGCAGGTGACGCGCAGCGAAGCGCTGGCCGCTTTCGGCGACAGCACTGTCTACATGGAAAAATTCCTGCAGAACCCGCGCCACGTCGAGATCCAGGTGCTGGCCGACGGCCAGGGCAACGCGATCCACCTGTATGACCGCGACTGCTCACTGCAACGCCGCCACCAGAAAGTGCTGGAAGAAGCGCCAGCACCGGGCATCCCCGACAAGGTGCGCCTGGAAGTCGCGGAAGCCTGCGTGAAAGCCTGCATCGACATCGGCTACAGCGGTGCCGGCACCTTCGAGTTCCTCTACGAGGACGAGCGTTTCTATTTCATCGAGATGAACACGCGCGTGCAAGTGGAACACCCGGTCACCGAAATGATCACCGGCATCGACATCGTGAAGGAACAGCTGAAGATCGCCAGCGGCCTGCCGTTGTCCATCAAGCAGAAAGATGTCGTCGTGCGCGGGCATGCCTTCGAGTGCCGCATCAACGCCGAAGACCCGAAAACCTTCACGCCGTGCCCTGGCAAGGTCAACCACTGGCATGCGCCGGGCGGCCCGGGTATCCGCGTCGACTCACACCTGTACAGTGGCTATTCGATCCCGCCGTTCTACGATTCACTGATCGCCAAGATCATCAGCTACGGCGACGACCGTTCCATCGCACTCGCGCGCATGCGCACTGCGCTCGATGAAACGGTGGTCGATGGCATCCGCTCGAACATCCCGTTGCACCAGGACCTGGTGCGCGACACGGAATTCGCACGCGGCGGCGTCAACATCCATTACCTTGAGAAAAAGCTCGGGCTGAAGCACTGAACGCCCACACACGCCTACACGGAGACAATACCATGATGAAAATGATCACTGCGATCATCAAGCCGTTCAAACTCGACGATGTGCGCCAGGCGCTGGGCGATATCGGCATCCAGGGCATGACCATCGAAGAAGTCAAAGGCTTCGGGCGCCAGAAGGGCCACACCGAATTGTATCGCGGCGCCGAATATGTCATCGATTTCCTGCCGAAAGTGAAACTGCAACTGGCCGTGAAGGATGACCAGGTGGATGCTGCTGTCGAGGCGATCATCAGTGCCGCCAATACCGGCAAGATTGGCGACGGCAAGATTTTCGTCACCCCGATTGAACAGGTCATCCGCATCCGCACCGGCGAAACTGGCGCCGAAGCCCTGTAAGCAGGACTGCTGGCATGGAACTGAACGCCGCCAACACCGCCTGGATCCTCACCTCGACAGCACTGGTGCTGTTCATGACACTGCCGGGCCTGGCGCTGTTCTACGGCGGCCTCGTGCGCAGCAAAAACGTGCTATCCGTGCTGATGCAGTGTTTTGCTATCACGGCCGTGGTGTCGATGCTGTGGATGGCCTGCGGTTATAGCCTCGCCTTCACGAATGGCGGCAGCGCCAACGCACTGATCGGCGGCTTCGATGCCGCTTTCCTCGCCCACCTGCAGGAAGGCACCATCTGGGCGACCGGCAACATACCCGAATCGGCATTCGTGCTGTACCAGATGACCTTCGCCATCATCACACCCGCACTGGTGATCGGCGCCTTTGCCGAGCGCATGCGCTTCAGTGCGATGTTGCTGTTTTCCTCGCTGTGGTTGCTGGCGGTCTACGTGCCGGTGTGCCACTGGGTATGGGGTGGCGGCTGGCTGGCCAGCATGGGTGCGATGGATTTTGCCGGCGGCATTGTCGTGCACATCACTGCGGGTATCGCAGCGCTGGTGTGCGCGCTGGTGGTAGGCCCGCGCAAGGGCTTCCAGCAGCAGGCGATGATGCCGCACAACCTCACGATGACCGTCACCGGTGCCGGCATGCTGTGGGTCGGCTGGTTCGGCTTCAACGGCGGCTCGGCGCTGGGCGCCAACGGCGACGCCGGCATGGCGATGCTCGCCACCCATTTGTCTGCCGCTGCCGGCGCTGCGACCTGGAGTGCGATTGAATGGCTGCGCCACGGCAAGCCCTCTGTGCTCGGCATTGTCACCGGCATGGTCGCAGGCCTTGGCACCATCACGCCCGCTTCCGGTTTCGTCGGCCCGCTGGGCGCGCTGCTGATCGGCATCACCGCCGGCATCGTCTGTTTCTTCATGACGATGACCGTCAAGCACGTCTGGAAAATCGACGACTCGCTCGATGTTTTTCCCGTGCATGGCATCGGCGGCATCATCGGTACGCTGCTGACCGGCCTGTTCGCCTCCACTGGCATCGGCGTGTTCAGCGGCCAGGGATTCCTCAACGCCGCCATCACCTCGGTCGACCAGCAGCTGCTGGTACAGCTGGTGGCGGCACTGGCCACCATCGTGTTCACCACAGTGGCCACATGGGCACTGCTGAAACTGGTCAACCTGGTCACACCGTTGCGCGTGTCTGCCGAGGAAGAAACGGAAGGCCTCGACATCATAGACCACGACGAGCGCGGTTACGTGCTCTGATCGTTACTCGACCAGAATGCGCGGCGCTGGCAGCCAATGCTCCAGCGTCGCGATATTTTCAGCCAGGCAAGGCATCGGCTCACCCAGATCGTTCGCTATCCATCCGGCCAGCTGCAGCCCGTCCTGTACGATGGCACCCGCTGTCAGCAGCGCATGGTTCAGGCAACCGAGCTTCATGCCCACCACCAGGATCACCGGCAGTCGCAACTGCTGCGCCACATCGGCGAGCGTTTCGCTGTCATTCAGCGGCACACGCCAGCCACCGGCACCTTCCACCAGAACATAATCGGCAGCAGACGTTGTAATCACCTCGTGCACTGCCTGCGTTATCTGGCTGGCGGACAGTGAGACTCCGGCGTGAGTCGCTGCAATGTGCGGCGCAACGGCCTCTTGCAGGCAGAATGGATTGACAATGTTGTACGGCAACTGCACCGAAGAGGCATGTTGCAGCAACAATGCGTCATCATTGCGCCAGCCGACGGATGTGTTTTCCGCGCCAGCCGCGAGCGGCTTCAGCCCCAGCGTACGCAGGCCGCGCTGCTGTGCAGCGTACAACAAGTGGCAACTGGCCCAGGTCTTGCCGACGCCAGTATCGGTACCCGCCACAAAAAACACCTGCCGGCTCATGCGCGCCCCAGCTGGTGCAACAGCCACCAGGCCGGCAACACGCCGGCGGCATCCGCCACCATATCGAGCACACTGAAACTGCGCGACGGGATGAAAAACTGCACACACTCGATGGCAATGCCATAAGCCACCAACCACGCGGCCAGCACCGGCAACAACAAGCGATCGCGGTAGGCGAGGCCGGCAAGTACCATCAGCGCGAAGAACGCGAGCAAGTGTTCGGTCTTGTCTGACATATCCACTTCGGGCAACTCGCTCGACGGCAACACCATCACCAGCGTGGCAACACACCACAGCAGCCAGAACCCGGCTTGCCACCAGCGCAGCGCAATGCGCCGCAACCACATATCAAGCTGCCGAAACATACAACACCTCATACGTCGCCGGCAGCCCGCGCGGTTCGCGCAAGCACTCATAGGCTGCTTGCAAGCTTGCCCAACGCTGCCTGCCCGTGAGACCAACCGGTTGGCCATTGTTCATGTTCTGCGCCCCGATCGCTTTCAGCTCGCGGGCGAGATCGCGCAATTGCGCGTAGTACAGCGTATGGCTGGCATGCACGGTTTCCACACTGGCAAAACCGGCAGCACGCAATGCCGCCACCAGCGCCGCTTCGGCCACGAAGCGGTTCACGTGCACAGCATCGTCCACCTCAGCCCAGCACTGCGCCAGCTCGCGCAGCGTGCCAGGCAGGAAAGTTGAACAGAGCAAGTGCCCGCCGGGTTGCAGCACACGGCGCCACTCGCGGAAACAGGCCGGCAAATCGTTGGCCCACTGCAGGGCGAGGCTCGACAGCAACCACGCGGCACAGCTGCCTGCCAGCGGCAACTGTTCCATATCAGCCTGCACATAACAGGCTGCCGGCAAACGCGCGCGCGCCTGCTGCAACATGCCGGCAGCAAGATCGAGTGACACGACGGTCGCCTGTTTCTCTAGCAGGGCGGCGCTGATGAAACCGGTGCCACAACCGATGTCCACCACCGTGCCCTGCACTGTTGACGGCAGCGTGGCCAGCAAACCTGCGCCGACCGTGCGTTGCAAATGTGCCGCTGCATCATAGGTTGCAGCGGCGCGTGAAAACGAAGCGGCAACTCGCGACTTCGGCACTGGCGCAGCTGGTTGGCCGAGGAAAGTGGCGATGGCATCAGCCACCTCTACCGGCCGCGACACAGGCAGCGCATGACCTGCGCCGGGCAATACTCGCACCGTCTGTGCTGTATTCAGCGAGGGCATGCAGCCGGCCACAGCTACCGGCGTGATGGCATCTTCCTCGCCGAACAAATGCAAGCCGCGCACCGCCAAGCCGGGGAACAACGCGCGGTTGTCGATCTCACCCAGCAAGCCGAGCATTTTTTCCGCAGCAACCGGCTGCAGTGCGCTGTAGTCCACCAGGCTGTCCAGTGCCGGCTGGCACTCTGCGGCAGCGCCATCGCCCTTCAACTGCAATTGCAGGAAGCGGCGCCAGGTTTTTTCCGGTTGGGCGACAAAACGCTGGCAGAACTGTGCGTAATCCGCGCGCGGCATGCCGGGCCAGTCGCCATCCTGCGTGAAATGCAGGTTGCTTCCCAGGGTGATGATGCCGTCAATCCTGTCCGGGTAGCGCGCAGCGAGTTGCAGCGCCAACATGCCACCGAGCGACCAGCCACACACGACCGCACGCGCGGGCAATTGTGCCGCGATGCTGTCGAGCAACGGTTCTAGCGCCGGGCACGGTTCATGGAATGCTGTGCCGAAACCGGGCAGGTCAACGGCATGTATCGCATCGACGCCGTGCACCTGCAATGCCGTGATCAGCGGACGCCAGACCGCACTGCTGAATCCCCAGCCGTGCAGCAACAACAGTGGCGTGTTCATGGCGTGTCCTGCAATGCAGCGGCGACCGCATCAAGCAAGGCCAGCATGTCAGCTTCACTGTGTGCCGCACTGAGTGTGATGCGCAGGCGCGCAGCACCCTCGGCGACCGTTGGCGGCCGCACCGCACCGACGAGGAAACCGCTTTCGCGCAGCCGGGCATCAAGCGCCAACACACGCGCACTGGCACCGACCAGCAGCGGCTGGATGGCAGTGTTCGACTCCATCAGTGCCAGGCCGCGCTCCGCAGCCTGTGCGCGGAAAAATGCGATGTTGTGTTGCAACTGCTCACGGCGCCAGCTTTCCGCCTGCAACAGGCGCAACGCTGCCGACGTGACGGCGGCCTGCGCCGGTGGCAGCGCTGTGGTGTAGATATACGGCCGCGCAAACTGGATGAGCATCTCGATCATGTCCTGCGGGCCGGCGACAAAAGCACCGAAACTGCCGAGCGCCTTGCCCAGTGTACCCATCAGCACCGGAACATCACCTTGCGTGAGGCCGAAATGTTCGCAGCTGCCGGCGCCGTTCTTACCGAGCACGCCGACACCATGCGCATCATCGACCAGCAGCAATGCATCGTGCCGGTGGCAGAGTGCAGCTATCGCCGGCAGCGGCGCGATGTCGCCGTCCATGCTGAATACGCCATCGGTTGCCACCAGCGTCTTGCGTTCGCCACAACGATCGAGGTGTTTCTGCAGGCTACCTATGTCGGCATGCAGGTAACGGCGGAAGTCGGCGCCGGACGCCAGGCCGCCATCCAGCAGGGAGGCATGGTTGAGCTTGTCCTGCAGCACGCAATCGCCCTTGTGCAGCAAGGCGGTCAGTACGCCGAGGTTGGCCATGTAGCCGGTGGAAAACAGCAGCGCACGATCGCGCCCGGTGAAGGCCGCCAGTTCTTCTTCCAATTGCTGGTGCGCGCGCGAATGGCCGCCAAGCAGGTGCGAGGCACCACTGCCAGTGCCGTAGTGCTCCGCTGCGTCACCCAGCGCTTTCTTCAGCGCCGGGTGGCTGGCAAGGCCAAGGTAATCATTGCTGATGAACGAGCGGTATGCTGTGGCATCAACCACCACCTGCACACCCTGTGCACTGTCGAGGATGCGCACTCGGCGCATCAGGTGCCTATGTGCGCGTTCGGCGAGTTGCTGTTGCCAGTGTTGCTGCCAGCGGCTCATGCACACGCATTGTAGAACAGCGGGTGCTCCTGCCGTGCTGCTGGCACCTGTTCCTCACAGGCTGTGCGCAGGTGCGCATTGATGCCGAGTTTGGCAAACAGTTGCTGGTCCTGGTGCGCGGCCGGGTTGGGCGTGGTGAGCAATTTCTCGCCGTAGAAAATCGAGTTGGCGCCGGCGAGGAAAGCCAGCGCCTGCATCTGCTCGTTCATCGTCTCGCGGCCCGCCGACAGCCGCACATATGACTGCGGCATCAGGATGCGGGCGACGGCAATGGTGCGCAGGAATTCGAACGGCTCGAGATCACCTTCATTTTCCAGCGGCGTGCCTTCCACTTTTACCAGGTTGTTGATCGGCACCGAATCCGGATGCGGGTTGAGGTTGGCGAGCTGTTGCAACAGGCCGGCGCGGTCGTTCTGGGTTTCACCCATGCCGACGATACCGCCACTGCACACTTTCATGCCGGCGCGGCGCACGTTGTCGAGCGTTTCGAGGCGGTCGGCGTAAGTACGCGTGGTGATGATCTCGCCGTAATACTCCGGCGAGGTATCCAGGTTGTGGTTGTAGTAGTCGAGGCCGGCATCGGCGAGGCGCTTCGCCTTGTCCTCATCCAGCATGCCCAGCGTCATGCAGGTTTCCATGCCGAGCGCTTTCACTTCGCGCACCATATGCAGCACATAGGGCATGTCCTTTTCTGCCGGCGAGCGCCAGGCAGCGCCCATGCAGAAGCGTGAGGAACCGTTTGCTTTCGCCGCGCGTGCTTCCTCGATGACCTTCTCCACCTCCAGCAACTTTTCCTTGTCGAGGCCAGTGTCATAGTGGCCGCTCTGCGGGCAGTACTTGCAGTCTTCCGGGCAGGCGCCGGTCTTGATCGACAGCAGTGTGCTGACCTGCACCTGGTTCGGGTCGAAATGCGCACGGTGCACCTGCTGGGCGCGGAACAGCAGGTCATTGAACGGCAGGGCGAACAGCTCGAGGATCTCGGCTCGCGTCCAGTCGTGGCGCAGGTCAGCCGGGGCAGGAGTGGCAGTCATAGGGCAGGTATCGGACAGCTTGGGGAGGCAGTCATGATAGCCCCCCTTCGGCACCGGTCAACCGCCGGCCCGCGCCCTGTATGATGGCGCCATGACCGATCCCGCCCAGCCGACCACCGACCACCATGGCCATTGACGAACTCCTGCTGCTCGAGCCGCAATGCTGCGATGCCAACGAGTACCTGCAGCTGGGCCGGCTGTGTGCGGACGGGCAGTGCCTGGATGCGCTGCGCCCGCTCGGCAGTGCCGCATGGTTCAGCCTGCCCTTCCGGCTGGGCATTGCCCCGGAATGGCTGGTGGCCCTGCATGTGTTGCTGCTGGCGATCTCCACCCTGCTCGGCGCCAGAGCCATGGCATCACTGGCCGGCGAGGCCCGCAGCCCGCGCACCACGCCGACACTGCTGCTGTTCAGCGCGCTGGTGCACGGCATCTGGTTCTGGCCGATCCTGCGCGTAACCCTGTCCGACCTACCGGCCAGCGCGCTGGCATTGTGCGGCTGCTGGCTGTTGTTGCTGGCACCCGACCAGCGGCGGGTGGGCTGGCAAGCCTTGGCCGGTGCCTTGTGCCTGGGCGCGGCCTGCCTGGTGCGCACGTTCTTCCTTTACCCGCTATACGGCGCACTGCTGGCCTGGCTACTGGCTGCGCTGGTCGCCGGGCGCTGGCGAGCAGTACTGCCCGCCCTGTTGCTGGCCCTGCTGCCCCCCTTGCTGCAATACGGCAGTACCTGGCGGCACAGCGGCGACTGGTCATTCCTGCACCCGCGCTGGTCACAAAACTGGTCTCACCGTCACCTGTCCGATGCCGCTACCGGCTATGACACGGTATCCGCCACCCCCTACCGCTGGTACGAGGCGCCCTGCGCCACCCGCGACTGGCTGGCGAGCTTGCACGAGCGGGACGTTGGCGGCGCAGCCTGCCTCGCCCTCGGCCGCCTGCAGTTCTACCTCGGCAGCTACAGTGCGCGTACCTTCCTGGTCGGCGAACATGACAACCTGCTGGTGGCGCCCGGCGCGGCCGGTTACGAACAGGCCATCGGCGGCTGGCAGCTGAACGGGCTGGATGTTGTTGCCGAAGCGGACCCGGCAATGGCCAGCCAGCTGATGGCCAGCCTGGCCGCAGAATGCCCGGCTGAGGCCGGCGAACGCCCCCTGTGCCAAGCCTCCTCCGCCAGCACCGGCAACCTGGTGCTGCAGGCGCAGGGCGGTGGGCAGCTGCAGCAAGCCGCGCGCCTGGCAGCGGCAACGTCCTACACCTTCAGCGCCATCAGCTGGTCAGCCGTCCCGCTCACCCTGCAGGCAAGCCTGCTCGATGGCGGGCAAACAGTCCTGGCCAACGCGACCTGGCCCGTTGGCCCCACGCCCACCGTGCACCAACTCCGCGGCACCACCGGCCAGGCGGGCCTGCACCGCGTGCAGATTGAAAGCCCACCGGCCGGCGCCACACCCTTCGTGTTGTGGGGCCTGCGGCTGGAGCAGGGCACAGCGCCGGACTGGCGCGAGGCCATTCGCCTGCCACCGGAAGCCATCCGCCTGTGGTCGCCCTGGCTGCTCGCGGCCAACAGCGCTGCGGTGCTTGGCGCGCTGGCCGTGGTGTGGCTGCACCGCCGGCAGTGGCGGCCGGCACAGTGGGCTGCACTGGCTTTTGTTGTGCTGTCGGCCGGGTTATCCATAGTCATCGTGCCTGAACAGCGCTTTTTCGTCGTACCGCTGGTCGCCAGCTGGTTGCTCGCCGGTTCCCGCGCTTTAATAGCACTTGCCTCTCACCAAAGACCCGCCCAGCGATGACCGTGCCGGAACGCGCCACTGCCTGCCCCGAATGCGACCTGCTGCTGCAGGATGTCGCCGTGCCGCCTGGCAGCGAGTCGGTCTGCCCGCGCTGCGGCCATGTGCTGCGCGAGGGCCGTCCGGACAGCGTGCTGCATGCATTGCTACTGTCTACGCTGGGGCTGATGCTGTTCGGCCCGGCGATCGGCATGCCGCTGCTGTCGCTGTCGGTCACCGGCTTGCGGCAGGAGGCCTCGCTGGCGCAGGCGGTACTGGCACTGGCCGACAACGGTTTCTGGGAAGTGGCGTTAATGGTCGCCACCTGCGCCGTCATCGCCCCCCTGCTGAACCTGTGGCTGCTGTTCGCCGTCAGTGTCACCCTCCAGCTGCGCAGCCAGCCGAGCTGGCTGCCATTGCTGATGCGCCTGAACCACCATGTGCGCGAATGGGCAATGCTGGAAGTGTTCCTGATGGGCGTACTGGTCTCGATGGTCAAGCTGAAGGACATCGCCGAGCTGCTACCCGGCATCGGCCTGTACTGTTTCGTCTGCCTCATGCTGTGTGCGCTGCTGCTCAACACCATTATCGACGAACATGAGCTGTGGCAGACCTGGGACATGAACCAGGCTGGCCCGCACTGAACCGATGATCATCCCTGCACCGGCATTACAGGCAACCGCCAGCAGCCAGGGCCTGGCGTTGTGCCTGGCCTGCCATACCTTGCAACCGTGCCCGCCGGACCGGTCGATCGCCTGCCTGCGCTGCAAGGCGCGCGTATCCCAGCGCACGCTGCACAGCATCAGCAAGACCTGGTTCTTCATCATCACCGCAGCCCTGCTGCTGGTACCCGCCAACTTGCTGCCGATGATGAGCGTGTTCGAGTGGGGACGCGGCGAATCCGACACGATCCTGAGCGGCGTGCTGAAACTGGCGCGGGAAGGCTACCCGGGTATTGCATTGATCGTGTTCACGGCCAGTATCGTGGTGCCGATCGGCAAGCTCGCCGCATTGACGGGCCTGCTGCTGTCGGTGCAACAGCGCTGGCCGATGAGTGCACGGCGACGCGTGTCGCTGTTCCGTATACTCGAATTTCTCGGCCGCTGGTC
>CALMIC010000269.1 GCA_937864065.1 uncultured Cellvibrionales bacterium
CAAGGCGTGCTGGAACGCTGGCTAGTGCCGGATTTCCTCAGCCTGGACAT
Source organism: uncultured Cellvibrionales bacterium (assembly GCA_937864065.1). GTDB lineage: Bacteria > Pseudomonadota > Gammaproteobacteria > Pseudomonadales > UBA7239 > UBA7239. Next base: position 51 of record CALMIC010000269.1, read on the forward strand.
GAGCAATAAGCTCAAGGTGCTGCCGCCGCTGCTCATCTCCGTTTTCCTCACCTGTTTCATGCAGGTGTTTTTCGAGACTGCGCGCCAACGGCCGCAAGCCCACCGCTGGCTGCAAGTGCATATCGCCATCGTATTGTCTGTTGCTGCGGCTTTCCTGGCCGGTGCGCCGCTATACCTCACCACACCCGCCTATATGCTTTCGGTCATCGTGACCACCTGCGTGCTGTTCCAGCTCTGCTTCACCGATGTGCAGAACCGGCGCAGCAGTGTCATGCTGATGGCCATCGGCCTGGCACTGCCGATCACGACCGGTTTTTTCACCAGTCTGGCGGTGAGCGGGCATTTCCACATGGAAGGCGATTTCATGTACGTCATCAACGGCACACACGTGCTGGAGATGATGGCCTTCTCGCTTGCCATGGCCAGCCGGATCCGGCAACTCGAAGATGAACACAAACGCCAGCTGGAAGCGGCAACCGAAGCCAGCATCATCAGCAACGCACACAACCGGTTGCTGGCCCACCTCAACCACGAATTGCGCACACCGCTGAACGGCATCCTCGGCGCAGCCGAAATCCTGCTGCACAAGTCCCCGCTGGCGGGCCGCCATATTTTCAACATGATCCACCAGACCGCGCTGCCGCTGAAACACCTGGTCGATGACATGCTCAACATCACAGCCATCGCGGAAAACCGCAAGGCAATACAAACCGTGCGCTTCGACCTGCAGGGCTTGTTGCAGGAATGCATGGACATCTTCCTGCCTGCAGCCTACAGCAAGAATATCCGGCTGTTCTTCCGCATCGACCGCCCGATCGCCACGGATGTCACCGGCGACCCGAACCGCTTGCGCCAGATCCTGCTCAACCTGATCGGCAATGCCTGCAAGTTCACTGTCAACGGCGAAGTAGGTGTGCATGTCTGCCGCATGTCGCCCTTGCCGAACGGACATTGCCTCTATCACTTTGAAGTCAGTGACAGCGGACAGGGCATCAGCCATGCCGACGAACAGCGCCTGTTCAAGTCGTTCGAGGCCAACCCGACATCCACCGGGCAGAGCACCGGCCTCGGCCTCAGCATCGTGCGCGAACTCAGTGAATTACTGGGTGGCAGCTGCGGTTACGGCAAGGGGCCGTCATCCGGCAGCACTTTCTGGTTCAGTGCGGCGCTGCTGCCGCACCAGGATGTGCAACGCAAGCCGCACCAGGCGTTTGCCGGCCTGCGCATCCTGGTGGCTGACGAGAACAGGATGCTATGTGAACAGACGGCGCGCCATATCGGCAGCAATGCACGGCGCTTTGTCACCGCTACCTCAAGGGCACTGCTGCTGGAAGAACTCGAGCACCGGCAATATGACCTGCTGGTGGTACACCAGCCCATGCTTGACCAGACCCTGCAGGAGCGCCTGCTGCAAGCGGGCTGGCCGACACTGGTGTACATCGACCAGAGCGAGGCACTGCTCGGTGAGCAGCCGCCCGGCCGGCCACTGTTCGAAACAATCGTGCGCAAGACGTCCACTGACAGTTTCGCGCTGCAGATCGCCGATTTCATCACCCGCAAAAGCAACATCCTGCTGCAACAGAAATCCGCCAGCACCAGCCACAGCAACCTGCGTGTACTGGTGGCCGAGGATATCGTCACCAACCAGTACATCATCGAGGCCATGCTTGAATCGCTGTCGGTCACGTCAGTGATTTGCAGCAACGGCAAGGAGGCCTTCCGCAAGTACCTGGAACAGCTCGAAGCAGGTTCACCGTTTGATGCCGTGATTATGGACTGCGAAATGCCGATACAGGACGGCTTCGAGACCACGCGGCAGATACGCCAGCATGAGTTGCAACACGGGCTGTCCCACCTGCCTGTGATTGCGCTGACAGCCCATACCGAAGCGAGCTACCGCCAGCGCAGCCTGCAGGCCGGCATGGACAGCTACCTCACCAAGCCTGTCAGCCTGGAAGCCATGCGACAGTCCCTGGCCGCTGTCACACGGAGGCCGGCATGAAACGCTGGCTGTGCCTGTTCGCCGCCCTGCTGCTGTATATGGCGAGCCCGCACGCCGCCGCACTGGCTGCCAACGACTGCAAGACAATCCATGTGCCCGCGAAGCCGGGCATGATGTTCCCGCTGGCGACGCGCAGCGTGGATAGCACCAGCCAGCCGCTGCTCGCCAGCGACAAGGCCTACACACACAGCAGCCACCAGTGCTTCCATATCAGCAACCCCACCGGCCAGCCACAGCAAGTGGATTTCTACCTGCAGAACCCGCGCGTGCTGCACGCGGAATTCCTGCAGGCCGGCGAAAATGGCATGGTATTGCTCGGGGTGGCCGGGCTGGATTACCCGCTGCGCAACTGGAAGTACCTCGGCGGCGAGATCGTGTTCCCACTGACCGTACCGGCACACAGCACGCTGGCGGTCGAACTCAATATCGGCGCCAATGCGGTCTACAACAGCCAGCTGGTCATTGCCGAAACCAGCCAGCTCAAAGGCGTGCTGGAGCAACAGCAGGACATTGCCGGCATCCTGGCCGGGCTCATCCTGTCGCTGGTCCTCTACACCGCAGCCCTGGCGCTCAACAGCGGTGACCGCACCTATTTCTACCTGGCTGGCTCCACCACTGCCGCCAGCCTGCTGCAAATGAGTGACCTCGGCATCCTGTACCCGCTGTGGCCCGATGCCGTCTTCTGGAACCAGGCCTGCTCGGTGCTGTTTGCGATGCTCAGCACCATTGCCGGCTGCGGCATGGCGCGCAATTACCTGCTCACCGCCGAAGCCATGCCGCGGGCAGACCGCCTGCTGCGCCGTTTCAGTACTTACCTGTTCATCGTCCTGCTGCCGCTCTCGTTTTCACTTCACAACACATTGCAAATCGCGCTCTATGCCATACCGACAGCGGGATTCATGCTGTTCCTGATCGGCATCAGCATCATCCGCATCCGCGAGGGTTACCAGCCAGCCAGCCTTTACCTGGTGGCGCTGCTGCTACCCGTGATTGCCGGCTTTGCCATCCTGTTCACTTACATGGGATTGCTGCCGGTGTCGCCCGCCACACGGCTGGCACCCTTGCTGGCCACCGCCATGCAGCTGATCCTCTTTGCGCTCGCACTCGGCGAGCGGATCAACTGGCTGGAAATGGAACAGAAGCGCAGTGAACAGGATGCACTGGCAGCCAGGATAGAAACGGCAGCGAAGAAAAACTTCCTCGCGCAGATCTCGCACGAGTTGCGCACACCACTGGCCGGCATCATCGGCCTGGCAGAACTCGCGCGCAAGAAGGACTTGCTGGCCGAACAGACACCGTTGATCAATGGTCTGGAAGACTCGGCGCGCCAGCTGCTGGAAACCACCAACATGCTGCTGGACCATGCGCGCCTCGATGCCGGCAAGTGGCCGGTGCGGCCGGAGAAATTCCGCCTCGACCGCATGCTGCAGGAGCTGGCCAACCACCACCGGCGCGATGCGGAACTGAAACGCCTGTCACTCAGCTGCCACCTCGACAGCGAGGTGCCGGAACGGCTGGAAGGCGACCAGGAAATCCTGCGCCGTATCCTCGGCAACTTCATCGACAATGCGATCAAGTTCACCTGCGATGGCGGCATTACCGTACGCGCAGAAGCCTCGCATGTGACCGACGGCCAGGTGTGGATCCGCTTTGACGTGCTCGACACTGGCCAGGGTTTTGACGAGCTGTTCAAGTCGCGCGCCTTCGAGCTGTTCGAGCTGGCCGACACGTCAACCACCCGCTACCGCCAGGGGCCGGGGCTTGGCCTGTCACTGAGCAAGAAGCTCTGCCAGCTCGCCGGTGGCGAGATCGGCTGCGACAGCAACCCGCAACATGGCACCGTGTTCTGGTGCATCTTGCCCTTTACGGTACTGCCGGCAGAGCAGCCGGGAACCACGTCGGCAGTGCCTGCCAGCCGCAGCCATATGCCGCCTGCGCGCAGCGGCCGGCGCATCCTGGTGGCAGAAGATGACGAGGCGCTGCGCATGATCATCTCGGCACAACTGGAAAACCTGCACCAGCGCTTCACGGTCTATCCGCATGGCAAGCCACTGGTCGCGGAATACAAGCAGCATTACAGCGACATCGCCTGCCTGTTACTCGACTGGAACATGCCGGTATGCAATGCCAGCGAGGCCATCCACGCCTTGCGCGAGTTCGAGCAACAGGAGGGCCTGCCGCCGGTGCCTGTCATTATCATGAGTGCCTATGACAATATCAGCGCGCGCGAGCTCGACATTGCGGCCGATATCAGGATCCTGCAGAAACCGGTTACCATGACCAGCCTCGCCAGACTGCTGCCGGCTGTAGTCCCTACACGATGAAAACCGTACTGCACAACATCCAGGGCTTGCGCGGCATCGCAGTGTTGCTGGTGGTTGCCCTGCACCTGTACGGCGCGGAAAACAAGTACAGCCCTGACCAGCTGTTGCCCGACCTGTTCGTGCTCGGCAATGCCGGGGTCGATATCTTTTTCGTCATCAGCGGCTTCATCATGGTGACGACGACCCAGGCCAGCGGCACGGGTCCCTCACTGGCGGCCAGGTTCCTGTTCCTGCGCGGCTCGCGCATCTATCCGTTGTACTGGATCGTGACCCTCGGCCTGCTGGCGATTGCGCAACTGTTCCCGGGCATCACGACGCCGCTGTCAGCAGATCCCGTGTTCCTGCTGAAGTCATTCCTGCTCTACCCGCAAGACAACCTGCCGCTGCTGATGGTGGGCTGGACACTGATCCACGAAATATATTTCTACCTGGTGTTCACGCTGCTGCTGTTGCTGCCAGCGATCCTTCGCCCGACGCTGTTGCTGCTGTGGGCTGTGTTCGTGCTGTACAGCGCGAGGCTCGCCGAACCGGCCACGGCCGAGGCCAACCTGGTGGGCCATCCGCTGACACTGGAATTTATCGCCGGTTGTTTTCTCGGCCTGTTGGCGCCGCGCTGCCGGCCGACCTATCCCCGCCTGCTGTTCACCTGCGGCTGTGTGCTGCTGGCAGGCTCGTGGTGGTACTGGCAGCTGCACCATCCGGTCGACCCGCTGCCGCTGGGCATGGACCGCGTGCTCTGTTTCCTGCCGGGTGCCTGGCTGATGACCTGGGGTTGTGTGGCAATGGACCAGCACGGCCAGCGGCCTTTGCGCTGGCTGGAAGGCACCGGTGACGCGTCCTACTCGATCTACCTGACGCACGTGCTGTTCCTGGCGGCCATCCTGAAGGGTTGGCAGTTCCTGCCGTGGCGAGACACACTGCTGGACAACCTGCTGCTGGTGCCGGCCGTTGCCGCCGTCACGCTGGCCGGCGGCACCTGGTGCTACCGCCTGGTCGAGAAACCCCTGTTGCGTTCGATGCGCCGGTTGGCGAAAGCGGGCTAGCGACGCGGACCGCGCCCACCACCACTTCGGCCAGCACCGGAACGGCCGCCGCCACTACGACCACCGCCGCCACTACGACCACCGCCATTGCCAAACTGGCTGCGGCGCTCGCGCCGGCTGTCGCGCTCGGCCTTATCGGCGCGCTGCACCATCTCCGCCGGCAGGGCTTTCAGCAATTCGACCGGCGCCATTTCGCACGGCAATTTCTTGCCCATTGCACGCTCGATTTCCGGCAACAGGAAGCCGTCGTCCTCGCAGGCGAAACTGATCGACACCCCGGTGGCACCCGCGCGACCGGTGCGGCCGATGCGATGCACATAATCATCCGGGGTTTCGGGCAACGTGTAATTGACAACATGGCTGATGCCATCGACATGGATACCACGGCCCGCCACATCGGTAGCCACCAGTACCCGCGTCTGCCCGCTCTTGAAATGCTCCAGCGTACGCACGCGCTTGTTCTGGTCCACATCGCCACTGAGCATGCCCACCGACACACCGCAAGCCTGCAGTTTCTCGAACAAGTCGCGCACGATGTCGCGGCGGTTGGCGAACACGATGAGGCTCTGCACGTTTTCCTGGCCCAGCAGGTTCATCAGCACGGTGAACTTTTCATCGCTGCTGATCATGTAGACACGCTGGTCGATATTTTCGGTGGCAAGGCGCTCGGGCACGATCTCGATGTGCACCGGATCACAGGTCCACTGGCTGGCCAGGTTCAGTACGTCCTGGTTGAACGTCGCACTGAACAGCAGGGTCTGGCGATTTTCCTTCGGCGGCGTAGCGCGCACGATGCGTTTCACTTGCGGGATGAAACCCATATCGAGCATGCGGTCAGCTTCATCAATCACGAGGCACTCGACTTCATCGAGGTAGACGTCGCGGCTTTCCATGAAATCGATCAGGCGCCCGGGTGTGGCCACAAGGATATCGACCAGCTTGCCGTGCAGGTGAGTCTTCTGTTTCTGGTAATCCATGCCACCAACGAGCGTCTGTACGCTGAGGCCGGTGTACTTGCACAGGTCTTGCGCATCCTGGCCGATCTGCAGTGCCAGCTCACGCGTCGGCGCCAGCACCACGGCGCGCGCTTCGCCGGCATAGCGCTCGTGCTGCACCGGGTTTTTCAGCAGGTCGTTGATGATGGTGACCAGGAACGCGGCCGTCTTGCCGGTGCCGGTCTGCGCCTTGCCGACCACATCGCCACCGCGCAAGGTGTAAGGCAGCGATTGCGCCTGGATCGGTGAGCAGTAGCGGAAACCGAGGTCAGCGATTCCATGCATCAATTCAAGCGGCAAATCGAAATCGTGGAAGCGTGCCTTGCCCTCTTCCGGCTCCACCACAAACTGGTCGAGGCTCCACGGTGCCGGCGGCGCCTTGGGCGCATTGGCCTCGCGTTTCGGCTGCGGCAGCGGCGCAGTGCCCTGCTGGCCTTGGCCGCTGCGCTTGCGGCGGCGGCCGGATGGCGCGGGCTGTTCAGCCGGCTTGTCCGCTGGTGCCTGTTGTTGCCGGGGTGGTTTGGCAGGTTCGTGCCGGGGTTTGTCGCCCTTCAGGCGGGAAATGATTCTGGAAAACAAGTTGGCCATCACCGATGAGGTTCAAATCGGCGGCCAGCATAGCAAAAAATGCCGCAAGGCGGCTCAGTCGACGCTGATGCCATGCTCAGCCAGCAGGGCCAGCAACCGCTGTTCGTCCCACACCGGCACACCGAGTGCCTCGGCCTTGGCCAGTTTGGAGCCGGCTTCGGCGCCGGCGATCACCGCATCGGTCTTTGCCGACACCGAGCCCGCCACCTTGGCCCCGAGCGCCTGCAGGTGATCCTTGGCCGTGTTGCGGTCGAGGCTGGCCAGTGTGCCGGTGAGCACGAAGGTCTTGCCGGCCAGCGGCAGTGTGTCGGCCGGCACCGCCTGCAGGGCCGGCCAGTGCACACCGGCAGCCTGCAACGCCGCGATCACGGCGCGGTTGCGCGCATCGGCAAAGAACTCCGCGACATAGTGCGCTACCACCGGGCCGATATCAGGCACCTGCTGCAAGCGCACCTCGTCGGCAACAGCGAGCGCATCCAGCGCGGCGAAATGGCTCGCCAGCGACTGTGCCGTAGCCTCGCCCACCTCGCGGATGCCCAGCGCGTAGAGGAAGCGCGCCAGGGTCGTGCTACGCGAGCGGTCGATCGCCGCCAGCAACTTGGCCGCCGATTTCTCCCCCATGCGTTCCAGCGCAGCGAGCTGTTCCAGCGTGAGGCCGTACAGGTCGGCTGGCGAATGCACCAGCCCCTGCTCGACAAGCTGGTCAACCAGCTTGTCGCCGAGGCCGTCAATATCCATCGCGCGGCGCTGCGCAAAATGCTTGATGGTCTCCTTGCGCTGGGCGGCACAGACCAGCCCGCCACTGCAGCGCGCCACCGCCTCGCCGGCGCTGCGCTCCACTGGCGACTGGCATACCGGGCAGTGCTGCGGCAACTGCACGGTGCGCGCATCCGCCGGTCGCCGTTCCAGCACCACCTGCGCCACTTGCGGGATCACGTCACCCGCACGGCGGATGATGACGGTATCGCCGATGCGCAGGTCCAGCCGTTTGATTTCGTCCATGTTATGCAGGGTGGCATTGCTGACGGTGACGCCGCCGACAAACACCGGCGCCAGCCGCGCGACCGGCGTGACGGCACCGGTGCGGCCAACCTGGAACTCGACATCGAGCACCTGCGTGAGTTCTTCCTGCGCGGGAAACTTGCGTGCGATGGCCCAGCGCGGTGCGCGCGCGACGAAACCGAGTGTTTTCTGCAACGCCAGGTCATTGACCTTGTAGACAATGCCGTCGATGTCATACGGCAGGCTGTCGCGCTTTGCCGCCAGCGCCTCGTAATAATGCTGGCACTGCGCGAGGCCACTGACCACCGCCATTTCCGGGTTGACAGGCAAACCCCACTGGCCGAGTTGCTGCAGTACTGCGGCGTGTTCGCCTGGCAAGTCGCCACCGTCGACGAGGCCGATGCCATAGACGAAGAAACTGAGCGGCCGCTGCGCAGTGATACGCGAATCGAGCTGGCGCAGGCTACCGGCTGCCGCATTGCGCGGGTTGACGAAGGTTTTCTCGCCACCGGCCTGCGCGCGGCGGTTCAACGCCTCGAAACCGGCTTTCGGCATGAACACCTCGCCGCGCACCTCGAGCAGCGGCGGGAATCCGCTGCCGGACAACTGCAACGGTATCGCACCGATCGTGCGCAGGTTGGCTGTGATGTCTTCACCGTTGCTGCCATCGCCGCGCGTAGCGCCGCGCTGCAGCACGCCGTCGCGGTACAGCAGGCTGACCGCCAGGCCATCGAGCTTCGGTTCGCAACAGTAATCGATGGTATCGGTGGATTTAAGCCGGTCGCGCACACGCTGGTCGAACGCGGCCAGGTCGTCATCGCTGAAAGCATTGTCGAGCGACAGCATCGGCACTTCGTGCTGCACGGTCGCAAACTGGGACAGTGGTGCGCTACCGACACGCTGGCTGGGGGAATCGGCTGTCACCCAATCAGGGTGTTGCTGTTCCATCTGCAGCAACTGCTGCATGAGACGGTCGTATTCGGCGTCGGGAATAGTCGGGGCATCGAGCACGTAGTAGCGGTGATTGTGCTCGTGCAAGCTGCGTTTCAGGGCTTCATAGTCAGCGCGCACGCAACCGGCTCTGCATCTCGAAATCGCGGATGCGCTGGCGGCAGTGTTCGACGGTCTGCCCCGTCAGCACACTGCGCTGGTCATCGCGCAATTCGCCGTTGAGCTGTTCGGCCACAGCACGCGCGGTGGCGAGCATTTTCTCGAAGGCATCCATCGGGTTGCCGGGCGACGGCAGCGGCAGGAACAGGCTGATGCCCGGCGTCTGGAAGCTGTCCATGCTGTTGAGGTCGAAGATGCCGGGCTTGACGATGTTGACGACACTGAACAGCGAGTCGTTCTCGGTTTCGTCGCCCATGTAGCAATGGAAAATGTTGCGGTGGCCGTAACGCAGGCCGCTGGCCAGCAGGATTTCCAGCAACGCTGCGCCCGGGAAACCGCCGCGCTCACGCGCCATGACGCTGATGATGATGACATCGTCCAGTGCCAGCTGTTGCGGCTTCTGTTCTTGCCTGGCCGGTTCAGGCTGCTGTTGTTTCTGCTGCTTTTCCTGCTGCGCCTTGATGACCGGCTTGCTCGGTTTCAGCACCGGTGCTTCACGGCGCGGCGGCGGCTGGTCGGCCGGGCGCTCGTACACGCGCGGTTTGCTGATGACCTCGGACTCACCAAGACCAAGCGGTGTGGTGGCCGTGTCGAACACGGGGCTGGCGTTCTTGACGCCGCGCGCCGGCGGCGGCTCAAGTGCGGCACCGCGTTCATCATCGGCATTGGCATCACCACTGTGGCTGTCCGGATCTTCGTCCAGCACAGCGCTGTCGTCACCGAAACCGGGCTCGATGCGTACGGCGCGATCTTCCTTCACATCCATCAGCATCGGCGCGGCTTGCTGGAAATCGATCGCAGGACGGCGGGCGGTGTCGGCAAAAGCGACATCACCATCTTCTTCGAGCAGTTCCGGTTCATCATCGGCAAGGTTGCGTTTTGCAACGACCCGCGCGGGGCCGGTAGGCAATTCATTGCCGAACTCGTCGAGATCGCGGCTCATGCCCTGCTGCATGATGAGGGACATCTGCAGCGAATCGCGGCTGTGCTTGCGCATGCGGCGCAAACCATCGAGCAGGATGGCAACCACAACCAGAATCCCCAGGGCTATCAGCCATTCACGCATGCGAGTCGGGTCCCCACTCCCCCAAGAAGTGCGGCCATTTTACACAGGAGCAGCCGGCAAGACAGCGGCTTGCGGCACAGAATGGCAGGAAAACCAGCGGGATCAGGAATGGCGCGCCCGGAGGGATTCGAACCCCCGACCATCCGCTTAGAAGGCGGATGCTCTATCCGACTGAGCTACGGGCGCGGAAACAAGGGGGAGGAACGCGGCGGGAAAAATGGTCGGGGTAGAGAGATTCGAACTCCCGACATCCTGCTCCCAAAGCAGGCGCGCTACCAGACTGCGCTATACCCCGATAAAGACTTCAGGCCGGCCGAAGCGCGTCGCTGAGGGGCGGCATCTTACTGACTGGCCCCGACAGCGTCAATGCGCACAAGCAGGGGACTTTGGCCATCTGCTAGACTGCCGCCCTTCCGCCACTTGCCAGACCGCCATGAGTAACCAGCCGCCCATCGACCCGCTTGCCCCGCTGCTCGCCAATATCCGCATCGTGCTGATCAACACCCAGCACCCCGGCAATATCGGCGGTACCGCCCGCGCAATGAAGAACATGGGGCTGTCGCAGCTCGTACTGGTCAACCCGCAGGATTACCCGGCCGAGAAAGCCCTGTGGCGCGCCGGGCACGCGCTCGACGTGCTCGACAACACCCGCGTGGTGGCCACGCTGGAAGATGCCATCAACGATTGCGGCCTCGTGCTGGGCACCAGTGCGCGGGAGCGCTCGATCCCGTGGCCGCTGCACACCGCGCGCGAGGCCGGCGAACACGCCGTGCGCGAGGCGCCGCAACACCCGGTGGCCATCCTGTTCGGGCGCGAAGACCGCGGGCTCACCAACGAGGAACTGCAACGCTGCCATGCGCACCTGCATATCCCTGCCAACCCGGTCTACAGCGCGCTGAACCTGGCCACGGCCGTGCAGGTGGTAGCCTATGAAGTGCGCCAGGCCGCCCTCGCCGCCAGCGACACATCGGCCAAACCGGCCTGGGCCGACTGGGATATCGCGCCGGCAAAAACCGAGGCACTGGAGTACTACTTCCAGCACCTAGAGCAGACGATGGTGGATATCGGCTTCCACAAGCGCGACAACCCGCGCCAGACGATGGCCCGCCTGCGGCGGCTGTTCTTCCGCATCCGCCCGGATGAGATGGAGCTGGCGATCCTGCGCGGCATCCTGACCGGCACGCAGCAGGTGGTCGCCCGCGAACAGCAGCTGCGGCAGCAACTGGCAGAAAAGGAGCAATAGCCAGCGATGAAGAACACCTGGTGGACCATCAGGCACGTCATGGGCGTGCCGGTGCACACGCCTTCCTGGCGGGAACAGCTCGCTGCCGTGCTGACCTCCGCTGTCGGCATCGCGATCGTGGCCTGGATCGCCAGCCAGTGGACACAAACCGGTGGCAGCCACCCGGTGCTGATTGCCTCGCTCGGCGCCACGGCGGTGCTGGTGTTTGCCGTGCCGCACGGTGCACTGTCACAGCCGTGGGCGGTACTCGGCGGCCACACGATATCCGCGCTGGTCGGGCTGGCGGTCGTGCATACGCTCGGCGGCGGCAACCTCGCTGCGGCATTGGCCGTCTCGCTCGCGATCGGTGCCATGCATCTCGCCAAGTGCATCCATCCGCCCGGCGGTGCCACCGCGTTGTCGGCCGTGCTGGCAGTCCATGACGATGCCTTGACGCCCTGGAGCTTCCTGCTCAACCCGGTATGGCTCAATGTGCTGCCGATACTCGCCCTGACCTACGTGCTGAACCTGCCTTTCCCGTGGCGGCGCTACCCGGCCAACCTGCATTCGCACCTGGCGGTGCAACCGGTCAGCACTGCACAACTCGGCCATGAACTGCCGTTCACCGAAAAGAACCTCGCCCAGGCGCTGAATGACATCGACGCGATGATCGACATCAGCGATGACCAGCTGCAGGCGATCTACCAGGCACTGGCCAGGCAGCAGGAAAACACCCATGTCACCGTAGCAACACTGGCCGACGGCGCCTACTACAGCAATGGCCAGTCCGGTGACAGCTGGGCGATCCGGCAGGTCATCGACAGCAGCGAACCGCAGGCGCGCAAGCAACAGGTCATCTACAAGACGATTGCCGGTGCCGGCAAGGGCGAGATCCGCGTGCTGCCGCGCGAACAGTTCGCACGCTGGGCGCGCTATGAAGTGGTGCCTGGCCAGGAGCGCTGGGAACGGGTCTAGCGCGGGCTGCTCAGTGCGCCTGCGGCGGATGGCCCGGCTGGCGCAGCGCCGGGGCAAAGGCCAGCACCACCAGGGCCACCGCGAGCGGGATGGTCGAGGCGAAACCGACAAACTTGAACCCGTACGCGCCGATCACACCACCGACAAAAAACGCGAGGATCATCGCCGCATGCACCAGCAGCCGGCGGCGATTGGCGATGATGCGTTGCAGGCTTTCATCCTGTGAGCGGTTCCAGTACAGCAGCCGGCCGAGTTCGATGCCGAGATCCGTCACCAGGCCGGTGACGTGCGTGGTACGGATTTCAGCTTGCGACACCTTGGTGACCAGTGCGTTCTGCAAGCCCATCGTGTAACAGAGCAGCATTGCCGTCAGCGACAGGCTGGTGAACGAATGCTCCAGCAGATAGCCGCCCGACAAACCGAACACCAGGATCAGCGCCGCTTCCAGCAACAGCGGCGGCGTGTAGATATTGGCCGCAAGGCTGCGGCGACCGTAGCTGACCAGCATCGCCGTCGAGGCAGCACCGGCGACAAACGCGGCCAGCGACAGCAAGGCCGCCACCATCAGCGCGTAATTGCCCAGCACAAGATGGTCAGCGGCCGACGACACCATGCCGGTCATGTGCGAAGTGTACTGGCCGATGGCGAGGAAGCCACCTGCATTCAGCATGCCGGCAACAAAGGCCAGCGCCACACCGAGATGGAAATTCGCCCGCGCGGTGCGTTCGGCGGCGAGCAGTTGGGCGAGGTAAGCCAGCATCAGCGCAACTCGCGGCGGAGGATCTTGCCGACGTTGGATTTCGGCAGGCTGTCACGGAACTCGACATGGCGCGGCACCTTGTAGCCGGTGAGCTGTTCGCGCGCAAATGCCTTCACCTGGTCAACATCCAGCGTCAGCGTGCGCGGCACGACAAACAGTTTCACCGCCTCGCCACTCACTGCATCGGGCACTCCCACAGCAGCACATTCGACAATATCCGGATGCGCACTCATCACGTTCTCGATCTCGTTCGGGTACACATTGAAGCCGGAGACGATGATCATGTCTTTCTTGCGGTCGAC
>CALMIC010000270.1 GCA_937864065.1 uncultured Cellvibrionales bacterium
GCATTCATGTTGTCGAAATAGCCGCGGCCGCCGTAAACAAACACACTGTCATAACCCTGTGCGCGTAATTGTTGGCCGAGTGCGCCATAGCCGCTTTCATGGCCGATGCGTTTGACGATGGAACGGCCCGGCGTGGGTGGCACCGACAGTGTCACGGCCTCCAGCCCGCGATCGGTGCGGGTGCCAGTGGCATAGAAATTGTTAAAGAACAGGCTGTGGCGGCGCAGCTCGTCGAGGTTGGGTGTCAGGCCGCGCGTGTCACCAAAGCTGCCCAGGTATCTGGCACTGAGGCTTTCTATGGTGACGAGTACCACGCTATGCCGTGCCGGCAAGCCTGGGTTGTCGATATGGCGGTGGATGTCGAAAGGCAGGTTGCCCGTGGGCGTTGAACGCAGCTCGCGTATCTCCTGGTGCAATGTCGAGCTGATATCGTCCGGTGCCAGGCCGGCATAAAACTGGTCGTAATCGAGCGTGTTATTGCGGAAGGCAGCAAAGAACTGGTACGGGCCGTTGCTGCCCAGTTCGCGCAGGTAGCTGTTTTGCGTGGTTGGCAGGCTGTCCTGGTCGACGACAGCGAAACAGAGCAGGGCGGGCAGGGATAGCAGTGCCGGCATGGCGATTCTAGCCTGCCAATTGCCGAGACACGGCTTTGTCAGCACGTGTCTGTGCAACAGCGGCTGCAGCCCAAGGGTAATCAGGCCAGCCAGTACCGCAAGGCTGCCAAGAATCAGGGGCAACGGGTAGGATTCGCGGATGTTACTGATCACTTCTTCTGAATAGACCAGGTAGTCCACTGCGATGAAATTGAAGCGCGCGCCGAACTCATCCCAGAAAAACCACTCACAGGTGGCCACGAACAGCATGAGGAACAGTGAGGCAGGCAGGAGGGCTTTATGCCACCAGTTTTCCGGTATCAGCAACAGCAGCAGGCTGGCCGGTAGTGCTGCATAGGCCAGGAAGGCGATATCGAATGCCATGGCATGCAGCAGGATGCTGGCAAGATGCGCCAGACTGGCCTCGCTGAGCCAATCATTGATGCTCGCGCCTGCCAGCACCAGCCGCGTCATCAGGAAAACCACTAGCCACAGGCTGGCGAGTAAGGCCAGCATGGCGCTGTTGCGGGAAGCGAAAAGCGGGGCAAGAATCCTGTTGTCGCCTGGCATGTAACCTCCGGTGCAGTTCAATGCCGCGCATTCTTTCACCGGAAACGTTTCAGTTGTGTCAATTTTTTGTCCATAAATTGTCAAATGCGAAGGTATTTTTTATTTGCATGCCTGAGGGCAAGACTTTCACGAAATCTTGACGCTGGCTTCACGGCTGCATCATGCCCCGCATGGGGTAATATTGGCAGCAACGATAATCCCGTTTAACAACCTGAAGGCACCATGCGCATCCTCATTGTTGAAGACAACCGCGACATCCTCGCCAACCTGGCCGATTTCCTCGAGCTGAAAGGCTATACCGTCGATTGTGCGCAGGATGGGGTCAGCGGGCTGCACCTGGCGGCCAGCCAACCCTACGACCTCGCCATCCTCGATGTCATGCTGCCCGGGATGGACGGTTTCACGCTGTGCCAGCGTCTGCGCGAGTCGCGCAACAACCTGCCAGTGATCATGCTGACGGCCCGTGATACGCTCGATGACCGGCTGCAGGGTTTTTCTTCAGGCGCCGATGATTACCTCGTCAAGCCGTTCGAGCTGTCCGAGCTGGCAGCCCGGGTGGAAGCGGTGTTGCGCCGCACCCGTGGCGCGAGCCGCGTGCTGACGGTGGCGGACCTGAACCTGGATCTCGACTCGCTGGCGGTGACGCGCGAGGGCAAGGCGCTGAAACTGAACCCGATAGGCCTCAAATTGCTGGAGGAGCTCATGCGGCGCAGCCCATCCGTGGTTCGGCGTGAGCAGCTAGAGGAAGCGATCTGGGGTGATGATTGCCCGGACAGTGACAGCCTGCGCAGCCATATCCACCAGTTGCGCCAGGTGATCGACAAGCCGTTCGACACGCCGTTGCTGCAGACTGTGCACGGCATCGGTTTCCGCCTGGCGCCGCCTTCCCCATGATGCGCTTGTTCCGGCGGGAGCACCGCCTGTCACGACGCATCGTCATCGCCTTTGTGCTGATGGCGGCGGTGATCAGTGCCTTGTTCTCGGTGGGCATCATCGTCGTGGTGCAGGTGGTAGAGAAACAATTGCTGACCAACACGCTGCACGGCGACCTCACCCTGGCCATGGCGCAGTCCAGCGCGGGCCGCAACCTTGACCTGCAGCCAGGATCGCGCTTTTACCACGACAGCCTCAGCACGGAAAATGAACTGAGTGAACCGCCGGAATGGCTCGGCAACCTTGATTCCGGTTTCCACGAAGTGTTCCGCGAGGGCCAGGCCTACCACGCACTGGTGTACGAGCAAGGCGACGAGCGCTTCCTGTTCCTGCGTGACCAGAGTGATTTCGAGCGGCGTGAGCGCGCACTGTTCCTCATTGTGTTGGCTGGCTTCCTGCTCAGTGTGATCGCGGCGTGGATCCTCGGCTATTTGCTGGCCCGGCGCATCATGGCGCCGGTGTCACGCCTCGCCAACCAGGTGCGCAAGCGGGACCAGTTGCTGTTGCTGGCCCCACCGCTGGCACCCGATTATGCTGATGACGAGGTTGGCCAGCTCGCCGCCGCCTTCGACGGTGCCTTGGCCCAGTTGCGCCAGGCGCTGGAACGCGAGCGCTTTTTCACCAGTGACGTCAGCCACGAATTGCGCACACCGCTGACGGTGATTGCCACCTCCTGCGAGCTGCTGCAGGCGGCGAACACACTGAGCGAGAAACAACAGAACCAGTTGCAGCGCATCCAGCGTTCCGCCCAGGAAATGCGCGAGCTGGTACACACCTTCCTGCAGCTGGCGCGCGACAACCTCAACGGTGAAGGCCCGGCCGACCGCACCACACTGGCCCGCATGGTGCAGGAACAGGTGCAGCAGTGGCGGCCCATTGCGGAAGCCAAGGGCTTGCAATTGCTGGTCGAAGAGGAAGTGCCACCGGCAGACAGGCAGTTCAACACGCCTCTGCTGCGCGCCGTGCTGGCCAACCTGTTGCGCAATGCCGTCCACTATACCGACAGCGGTTTTGTCCGGCTGGTGGTGACCGCTGACGGTTTCCGCGTCGAGGATTCCGGCAAGGGGATCGACGAGACCCAGCAGGAGGCCATCTTCCGTCCGTTTGTGCGCGGCGAGGGGGCCCGTGGTGAAGGCCTCGGGCTGGGCCTGTCGCTGGTCAAGCGCATCTGTGCCCACCAGGGTTGGCAGATCAACCTTGGTAACCTGCAGCCGGTCGGCAGCTGTTTTTCCGTACAGCTGTTCTGATCGTTTTTTACCCGGTCGTTCCGTTTTAGCTTGACCGCTCCGGTCTTCCCTCTTATATATTCCCACCCCTTGCGGCAGGAACCCGACCCGGTGCCTGCCTGACCCCCCCACCTGCACGGCGGCAAGAAGAAGAGACCCATGGGCAAATCCCTCGTTATTGTAGAGTCCCCGGCCAAGGCCAAGACCATCAACAAGTACCTCGGCAAGGACTTTGTCGTGAAGTCATCCATCGGCCATATCCGCGACCTGCCCACCGGTGGTGGCAAGGAGATCGACACCAAGGCCCGCGCCGAGCAGGCAGCCAAAACCCGCAAGATGTCGCCGGAGGAGAAGGCGGTTTACCGCGAACAGAAGGCCCGGGAACAGCTAGTGGCGCGCATGGGCGTTGACCCGGAACACGGCTGGAAAGCGCAGTACGAGATCCTGCCCGGCAAGGAAAAGGTCATCGACGAATTGCGCAAGCTCGCCAGGCAGGCCGATACCGTCTACCTCGCAACCGACTTGGACCGCGAAGGGGAGGCGATCGCCTGGCACCTGACCGAGGCGATCGGCGGTGACAAGGCCAAGTACAAGCGCGTGGTGTTCAACGAGATCACCAAGAAAGCGATCCAGGAAGCCTTTGCCCAGCCCGGCCAGGTCGATATCAATCGCGTCAATGCACAACAGGCGCGCCGTTTCCTCGACCGGGTGGTGGGCTTCATGGTGTCGCCATTGTTGTGGGAAAAAGTGGCGCGCGGCTTGTCAGCCGGACGTGTGCAATCGGTCGCCGTGCGGCTGGTGGTCGAGCGTGAGCGCGAAATCCGCGCCTTCTTGCCGGAGGAATTCTGGCAGGTACATGCCAACCTCAATACGCCGGCCGGTGAAGCGGTGGTGTTCGAGGTGATGAAGCAGGGCGAGCAGGCGTTCCGTCCGGTGAACGAACAACAGGCGATGGCGGCGGTCGCGGCATTGCAGAAGGCGAACTACCAGGTCGCCAACCGTGAGGACAAACCGACGCAATCGCGCCCGTCGGCACCGTTCATCACCTCCACCTTGCAGCAGGCTGCCAGCACCAGGCTCGGTTTCAGTGTGAAGAAAACGATGATGCTGGCGCAGCGCCTCTATGAAGCCGGTTTCATCACCTACATGCGTACCGATTCGACCAACCTGTCGATGGATGCGGTGAACGCCTGCCGCGACTTTATCGGCAAGCACTATGGTGCTGATTACCTGCCGCCGAAGCCGAATTTCTATTCCAGCAAGGAAGGTGCCCAGGAAGCGCACGAAGCGATCCGTCCTTCCGATGTGTTGCTGCTGCCGAGCAAGATCAGCGGCGTCGAGCGCGATGCCGAGCGCCTGTACAGCCTGATCTGGCACCAGTTTGTCGCCTGCCAGATGACGCCAGCGCGTTACACCAGCACCCGCGTCGATGTGAAAGCCGGCGATTTTGAACTACGCGCCCGCGGCCGCGTGATGCTGTTCGATGGTTACACCAAACTGATGCCGCAACAGGCGAAGAAAGACAGCGAGGAAGACAATCTCCTGCCCGACATCAAGACCGGTGACAGGCTGTCCCTGGCGTCACTCGACCCGACACAGCATTTCACCTCGCCGCCTGCGCGCTTCACCGAAGCCAGCCTGGTCAAGGAGCTGGAAAAACGCGGCATCGGTCGCCCATCCACTTACGCTGCCATCATTTCCACTATCCAGGAACGCGGCTATGTCAAACTGGAGAAGCGCCGCCTCTATGCAGAAAAAATGGGTGATATCGTCACCGAAAGGCTCACCGAATCCTTCAGTGACCTGATGGACTACAGTTTCACCGCCAACATGGAAGAGTCGCTCGATGAAGTCGCCCAGGGTCACAAGAGCTGGACGAGGGTGCTGGACGATTTCTACGGCGACTTCCGCCAGAAACTCGCCAAGGCGCACGCTGCCTTGGGCGGCATGCGCGCGAATGATCCCACCGGCACGGATATAGATTGCCCTGGTTGTGGCCGCAAGATGCAGATCCGCACCGGCAGCACTGGCGTTTTCCTCGGCTGTTCCGGCTACGCGTTGCCGCCAAAGGAGCGCTGCAAGACCACCATCAACCTGATTCCCGGTGACGAGATCGCCGAGGACGATGATGCCGAAGTGCAGCAGTTGCGCCACAAGCATCGCTGCCGCAAGTGCAATGCAGCGATGGATGTTTACCTGCTGGACGAAAAGCGCAAGTTGCATATCTGTGGCAACAATCCCGATTGTGACGGTTACGAG
>CALMIC010000271.1 GCA_937864065.1 uncultured Cellvibrionales bacterium
CGGCGAAGAAGTGGGCCAAGTCGCTGAACGGCAGCTGGGTCAAAGTGGTACAGGCCCTGTTGGCCATCGTCATGCTGGCTTCCGGTGTGCACTACTTCATGACGGAAAACATGACCTCGTTCTGGGTGATGACCGGCACCGCACTGGTGCTGGGCTACTTCTGGATAGCGCCGATCGGCGGTGGCGACATGCCGGTGGTGGTGTCATTGCTGAACTCGTTCTCCGGTTGGGCCGCGGCCGGTATCGGTTTCACGCTGGGCAACTCGATGCTGATCATCGCCGGCTCACTGGTGGGTTCATCCGGTGCCATCCTGTCCTACGTTATGTGCCGCGCGATGAACCGCTCGCTGTTCAACGTGCTGTTCGGCGGCTTCGGCGCTGCTGCTGCCGGCGCGGCCGCAGCGGATGGCAAGGAAAAGAACTACAAGTCCGGCTCGCCGGATGATGCGGCCTTCCTGATGGGCAATGCCGACTCCGTGGTTATCGTGCCGGGTTACGGCCTCGCGCAGGCGCGCGCGCAGAACGCCGTGAAAGAACTGGCCAATGCGCTGAAAGAGAAAGGCGTGAACGTGCGCTATGCGATCCACCCGGTTGCCGGCCGTATGCCCGGCCACATGAACGTACTGCTGGCCGAAGCCGACGTGCCGTACGAAGACGTGAAGGAAATGGACGAGATCAACAGCGACTTCCCGTCGACCGACGTGGTGCTGGTCATCGGCGCCAACGACGTGGTGAACCCGGCCGCGAAAACCGATCCGTCGTCGCCGATCTTCGGCATGCCGATCCTCGAAGCCAACCGCGCGCGCACCGTCATGGTCATCAAGCGCTCGATGGCGGTGGGCTATGCCGGTCTCGACAATGACCTGTTCTACCTCGACAAGACGATGATGATCTTCGGCGATGCGAAGAAAGTGGTCGAGGATATGGTGAAGTCCCTGACGGGCGGCGGCCACTAAGCCAGTCGCCAGTCAACGGGCTGGTGCTGGCACGGCGCCAGCCCGTTTTTTCACCCGCCGTGCCGGCATCCGGATGGATGCCTGTTACCCTACAAGGAGAGTGACATGAAAACAGCTCGCAAGCTGATCCCCGCTTTTGTTCTCGCTGCCATCACCGGCCCCGCCCACGCCTACTACCTGACCAATGCTGTGCCCGGTACGGCCAGCATCGAGGTGACCGGCGCCTGCGCCATAGCACCGACGACCAGCAAGGCCTACCTGGCCAATGTCCATGACGACGAGCGCAACCTGCTCGGCTGGGGCATTGTCACGGCATCTGGCCAGTTGATCGCACTGCGCCAGGATCGTTTTGAAACACGCTACCAGCAGGATTACGCCAGCGGTGAGCAGCGTGCGGTCGAGTACATCGACATGACGGGCAAGGCACTGGAAAACGTCCTGGCGTTTGCCAGTGGTGGTTGTGCCGTGGCGAGGTTGCAGCCGGGGATTGATTCCAGGGTCAGCTACACCTGGAATGGCGGGCACGGTCGCGCGAACCTGAAGGCCACTTTTGCCGGCTTTGACGGCGCGCGCTGCAATGAACTGGGCGACAGCCGGCACTGCAAGGCGCGGAAGTTCAGCGGCAGCATCACGTTCCGGGGCAGCTGGTAGGGGCTGCATAACCCGTTTGCGGGATCCGCACCGTGCGATAAAGGGGGCCGGCCACACAATTAGGCTGGCCCTTCTACGTATGCCTGCTATATTGCTCTGGCGCAATGGCAGGCCGGGATTGTTGGCCTACACTGTTGGAGCAATCCCTGGTCTTCAAGGAGAAAGTCATGAAATTCGCAAAAGTTCTCGCAGCAACAACCCTCACCCTCGCCGCAGCCAATGCAATGGCGTTCACCCCCCCGTATCACATCAATGGCACCGCGATCCTTGGCACAGCCACGTTCAAGTCAGCCGGTGGCTGCAAGGTGGCGCCTAAGAAATTTGCAAATGCACAATTTGGTTCGATCCGGGACAGCCTGAATGCGAACGTAGGCCAGGGAGTCATCAGCGCGGATGGCAATGCAATTTTGGCAGTGGCAAACTCGTCGTATCCCCAGATTTATGTAAAATTGTTCCAGGATACCAATGTGCCGCAAAAAACTGATGTGAAGCTGCTCTACAGCTTCATTGATAACAATGTACGTGATTACATAGCTGCCCAGTCAGGATGTCAGCCAATGGGGATTTGGACGACGCCTAATTCTTATGTGACCCAAAAGATAAGCGGCTCAGGTGGTTCCGGTTCGATAATAGATATTGCCATCAAGCAATCTTTTGTCGGCCACCAAGCGCCGGCACTAGGTACTACCTGTGAACAGGATGCCGGTGTCACCAAGTGCAACCTGAAGAAATTCACGGGTGGTATGACGTTCAAAGGACAGTACGTTGTGCCATAAGGGCAAAGCTTCAAAAAAACCTGCCTCCGGGCAGGTTTTTTTTTGAACAAATCCCGGGTTTTCTGGCCTAAGATGATGCGAATGCCGTTGCCCGTTCCGGAGGCAAAGATGAAAACCGCTGCCCATTGCCTGCTTGCCAGCCTGTTGGCATGCACTGCAGGCGCTGCCCAGGCCTACTATGTTGATGCTGCCACCGGTTACCCCGGCAAGGCGACGATCCGCGCCAGTGGTGCCTGTGCGTTCCCGCAGCAGACTTACTACAACGCCTGGCTGGGCGATGTCTATGACAACAGTGACGTATACCAGGGCTGGGGTATTGTCGGGGATAGCGGCGAACTGCTCGCACTGGAAGTGACCGGCGCCGAGACCCGTTACCGCCACAACAGCGTTACTGGTGTCGGTTACCAGGACTACTATGTCGATATGGCCGGGGTCGCGCTGGCCGACTACATCTACAACCATTCTTTCTGTGATCCTGCAGCGCTGGCTCCAGTGTTCAGCTCCGGCGAGCATTACCGCTGGGACACCATGAAGGGCGAGGAAACGGTGCGCGTGGTCGTCAAGGCCAAGGGTTATGACGAGAGCCAGTGCATCAAGCAGAATGGCATCGAGAGCTGCCAGGCGGCGCGTTTTTCCGCCACCTTGACCTTCAGCGGGGCAGTCTATTACTGAGCATCCGGGCGACCCGCAGCGAATTTGCTAGAATGGGTCTTTCATCGACGGCTGGGGGGCCAAGCATGAAATCGTTCAAGACCACTATTCTGGGTAGCTGCCTGCTGGCGCTGTCTGTTTCCGCCGTCCATGCCGGGCCTGCCGTCGTCGGCACCTTCGTGGCCGATCCGGGCAAGACCGACATGTTTTTCACCATGGCCAGTTGCAGCAAGGCCAAAGAACTCGTCTACGGCCATACCATCACCTTGCTGGAGGATGGCACGTTCGAGCAGGCACTGGACCTCGACGGTGCCCAGCCGGCCAGCCCGGATCTGGTGATGTACGGCGCCTGGTCGGAGCCGAAACCGGGCCGCATCGAAATGCTTTACCAGGGCGATATCACCGAGGGTGCCGATGGGCTGGAGTCCTGGGGTTCGCTCATCACCCTGGCGCAACAGGGCCTCAAGCCGGCCTGCAACAACCTGGACATTCGGCTGCAATATGCCACCGTGCGCGTGAACAAGCTGACCCTGCACCTCAACGGCAAGGGCGACCGTGGCTCCTTGCAGGTGGATATTGATTCCTATGGCACTGGCAGCAGCACCCGCCCTGGCAAAATAGGCATCAACATGAAAGCCAAGGGCGCTTTCAACCGCGATTTCTAGTCAGACAACACCCCTACAGGAGTAAGCCATGCGTCCGGTGTTTCGCATTACCACCCTCTTGGCCGCAATAGCGCTGCTGGGCGCCTGTGACCAGCAGGCCAGTGCGCCAGCGGCTGGCGCTGAACAGGCCGCCGCCGTGAAACCGGCCGCGGCCCAGCAGCCGTTCCTCCGCAATGGCGAGCTGCTGTCGGTCCATGTGGACAACATGCCGCGCGCAGCCATTCTCGCCAAACTGGGAGAGTTGACAGGCAGTAAAATCACGGCCGAAGGCGATAACAACGTCGTCCTGACTGTCCATGTGGATGATGCCAGCCTGCGCCAGGTACTGGCGCAGGTATTGGTCGATGCGCCCTACTCGGCGACGATGCAATATGCCAACCTGCAAGACAGCTTCCCCGCGTCCGTCACGGTGACGCACTACCGGGGTGGCGCTGTGGCTGCCCCTACGGCTGCAGTGCCGACACCCGGGTTGATCGCGGGCTTGCCGGCTGGCGTCCAGCCGCCAGTGGCCCCGGTTGAGGTGGCCGAACCGGAAGGCCCGGATTTTGCCAGCCTGCCGCCGGAAGAGCGCCTGTCGCACTTCATTGCGCAGACCGAGGATGACCAGGTCGCGCTGATCTTCGACATGGAGCCGACGCCGGAAGATGCCAAGCTGATGACGGCGCTGATACAGAAGGAAGAGATCTCGTCTGACGTGAAGATCGAGATGCTCGACAGCCTGTCCAACGGTGAATACGAAGACAGTGCCCCGGCAGTGAAGCTCGCGTTGCAGTCACAGGATCCGGAAGTGGCGACCCGCGCCATCGAGGTGCTGGTGGAGCTGGGGGATGAGAAGGATGTCCCTGCCCTGCAGAAACTGGCGGAAGAAAGCACTGACGAAGCGGTGAAACAGGCGGCACAGGACGGCATTGAAACGCTGACGCCGTGACCGGCCTGCACCGGATCGCCATCCACGGGGCGCCGCGTTCCGGCACCACATGGCTGGGCGAGATCTTCAACAGCAACGAGCACGTGGTCTACAAGTACCAGCCGCTGTTCTCCTACGCCTTCAAGTCCTATCTGGACGAGCACGCCTCGCCGGCGCGCATCGACAGTTTCTTCCAGGCACTGGCCGTTGCGGCAGACCCTTTCCTCGACCAGCAGGACCAGCGCGAGCGCGGTGACTTGCCGGTGTTCGCCAAGGCCTCCCCGACGCATATCGTCTACAAGGAAGTGCGCTACCACCACATCCTGCCGAACCTGCTACAGCAGGATCCGTCGCTGCGGCTGGTCGCACTGGTGCGCAACCCGTTGGCCGTGATGGCCTCGTGGCTGGCGGCGCCGCGTGAGTTCCGGCGTGACCTCGGCTGGGTGTTTGCCGACGAGTGGCGCGCAGCGCCGTCGAAGAATGCCGGGCGGCCGGAAGAGTTCTACGGTTACGAGCGCTGGAAGGCATCCACCGTGCTGTTCCAGGCGCTAGCGGAGCAGTACCCGCAGCGCGTGCGCTTGCTGTCATACAGCGCGCTGCTTGCCGACCCGCTGGTGGAAACGCAGCGCCTGTGCGGGTTTGCCGGCCTCGAATTCACACGGCAGCTGCCACAGTTCCTGCACTCGAGCCGCGGCGAGACGAAACCCGATACCTATTCCGTCTACCGCGAGCGCAGCCGGGACGACGGATGGAAAACGACCCTTGATGATAGTATCGTGACCGCCATCCGGGCCGACCTGGCGGGCACTGCGCTGGCTGCCTACCTGTCCGACTGACAGGTGCCCCCGACATCTCTGGAACACCCTATGAAAAGCACCGTACAGGACCTCGCCCTTTTCGGCGGCCAGCCCATGTTTGCCGAGCCGCTGCATGTGGGCCGGCCGAACCGTCCTGACAAGCAGGCCTTCTTCCAGCACGCCGACGACATCTGGGAAAGTGCCTGGCTCACCAACAACGGCCCCAAGGTCCAGCAGTTCGAGGCGGAGCTCGCGCAACTGTTCGGCGTGAAGCACGTGATTGCCGTCTGCAACGCGACGATCGGCCTGCAGATCGCCATCCGCGCGCTGGGCATGGACGGCGAGGTCATCGTGCCGAGCTTCACCTTCGTCGCCACGGCGCACAGCCTCGAATGGCAGGGCATCACGCCGGTGTTCTGCGACGTCGACCCGGTGACGCACTGCATGGACCCGGCGCGCATCGAGCAACTGATCACGCCGCGCACGACAGGCATCCTGCCGGTGCATGTCTGGGGCAATATCTGCGAGGTCGAGGCGATCCAGGCCATTGCCGACCGGCACGGCCTCAAGGTGCTG
The DNA here is from genome assembly GCA_937864065.1 of uncultured Cellvibrionales bacterium. Lineage (GTDB taxonomy): Bacteria > Pseudomonadota > Gammaproteobacteria > Pseudomonadales > UBA7239 > UBA7239. The sequence continues at coordinate 5,980 of CALMIC010000271.1, forward strand.
TACGACGCGGCGCACGCTTTCGGTTGCGAGCATCGCGGGCGCATGGTCGGCAACTTCGGCGACGCCGAGGTGTTCAGCTTCCACGCCACCAAGGTGTTGAACACCTTCGAGGGCGGCTGCATCACCACCAATGACGATGAAGTGGCGCGCGTCATCCGCCTGATGATCAATTTCGGGTTTGTCGGCAAGGACCAGGTCACGCACCTCGTCAGCAACGGCAAGATGAGCGAGAGCTCGGCGGCGATGGGCCTGTCCTCGCTGCAGGCTTATGACGGCTTCGTGGCGCACAATCGCCGCAATTACGAGCACTACCGCCGCCGCCTGGCGGACATGCCGCAGCTGGCGATCGTCGAGCATTGCGAGAAAGAGAAGCGCAACTTCCACTACATCATCGTGCGGGTCGCGGATGATGCCGGCATCAGCCGCGACACGATCGTGCGCGCGCTGGAAGCAGAGAACGTGCTGGCGCGCCGCTATTTCCATCCCGGCTGCCATCGCATGGAGCCCTATCGCTCCTATTACCCGAATGCCGGCCTGTTGCTGCCAGTGACGGAAAAGCTGACCGATGTGTTGCTGTGCCTGCCGAACAGCACGGCCACCACGGCGGCGGATGTCGAGGGTGTCTGCGACCTGCTGGCGTTCATCCTGCAGCACCGTGCCGAGATCGCGCAGCGCAGCGGCGGCCGGGCGTAACGGCGTCATGGTGCCATCGATCTATATCCTCGCCTCCGAGCGCAGCGGCACCAACCTGCTGCGCTCTCTGCTGTCGAACCACCCGCAGTACGAAGGCCCGATCCCGATCCACTTTTTCGACACGTTTTTCACCTGCGCTGCGCGCTATGGCGACTTGCGCGAGCCGGCGTCGATGCGCGCGCTGCTCACGGACGCGATCGGGATTGCCAACCACCCGTACCATGACTGGCAGCTGCAGGTCACCGCGGATGCACTGTGGGAACAACAGCGGCCGGCGAGCCTGTTTGCCGCCTTCCGCGCGCTCTATGGCGCGTGGTGTGCCCAGCAGGGCAAGAGCGGCATGATCTGCAAGGACAACAACCTGTTCCACTACGCGCATTACATCCGCGCGCAGGAGCCGACCGCGCGGTTCATCTACCTGTACCGCGATGTGCGCGCCTACTGCGCCAGCTGGAAAGGTGTGCCGGCGATGCACAAGACCACCTACCAGAATGCGCGCCACTGGGTGGCCGAGCAGACGACCTGCCTGAACCTGATGGCAGTACACGGCATCGACTGCGTGCCGGTGGCGTATGAAGAACTGGTGAGCAATACGCCGGCGGTGATCGACCGCGTGTTTGCCCATGTCGGCGTGGACACTGACGCGGCCTGCTACCAGACCGCAGCCGGCAAGAATGATGCGGCAGCCGAGCGCAACGAATTCTGGAAGAACATCAACAAGCCGGTGTTTGATCGCGGCGCCGAAGGCTACCGCAAGAAGCTGGATGCCGACGAAATTGCGATGATCGAGGCGCTGGCTGGCCCGGTCATGGAGCGGCTTGGCTACGCGCGCGAAGCGGCCACGGCGTGGCAGAAGCCGCGCTTCTTCTCGCTGCAGGAAAAACTGCGCAAGAAAAAACTGAAACAGACGGTGTTTACCGGCGATGCCCTGCTGCAGGACAAGACAGCCCTCGTGCGTCGCATCCAGCGCGGCGAGCGGCAGCAGTGAGGCGGCCGTGAAAGTCGCCGTCATGCAGCCCTACTTCTTTCCCTACCTGGGCTACTTCCAGCTCATTGCCGCAGTGGACCGTTTCATCGCCTGGGATGACGTGCAGTACATCCAGCGCGGCTGGGTGAACCGCAACCGCATCCTGCTGAACGGCGAGCCGGCCTACATCACGCTGCCGGTGGAAAAGGCGCCGCAAACGGCCTACATCAGTGAGCGCCAGGTCGCGGACCTGGCCGGCGCATCCGGCAAGTTGCTCGGCCAGTTGCATGCCGCCTACCGCAAGGCGCCGCACTATGCCGAAACCCGCGCGCTGGTGGAGCAAATCCTCGCCTGCGAGGAGCGCAACCTCGGCCGCTTCCTGTTCAATGGCCTGCAGCAGGTCTGTGAGCACCTCGGCATCAAGACCACGCTGTTGCTGTCATCCGCGCTGGAGAAAAATGATGCCGGGCTCAGCGGCTCGGAGCGCATCCTGGCCCTGTGCGAGGCGCAGGGTGCCGACATGTATGTGAACGCTATTGGCGGGCGGGAGCTCTACAGCCCTGACATGTTTGCCGCGCGCGGTATCGAGCTGCGCTTCATTGCGATGGGGCCGGTGCGCTATGCGCAGAACGTGGCCGACTTCGTGCCGCACCTGTCAATCATCGATGTGCTGATGTTCAACGAGCGCGATGTGGTGCGGCAATTCCTGCAGCAGTACACGCTGGAGCCCTGAGGGCCTGCCGATGTCATCCCGGCCCCTGGTCAGTGTCTGCATCGCCACCTACAACCATGAGCGTTTCCTGGCGCAGGCGCTCGACAGCGTGCTGGGGCAGCAGGGCGACTTCGCGCTGGAAATCCTGCTCGGCGAGGACGGCTCCACGGACAACACGCCGGCGATCGTGCGCGAGTATGCCGCGCGCCACCCGGACACGATCCGTGCGTTTTTCCACGACCCGGCCGACAAGCTGTTCATCAACGGCCGGCAGACCGGCCGCAAGAATTTCCTGAACAACCTCGTGCAGGCGCGCGGTGACTTCGTCGCGCTGCTCGACGGCGACGACTACTGGACCGATACCCACAAGCTGCAGAAACAGCTGGTGCTGCTGCAGGCCAACCCGCAACTGGTGGCCTGCTGCCATGCCGCGAGCCATGTGGATGACGACAACGTGGTGCAGGACGGCTACATGGGCCACCACGACGTGCGCGGCGGCACACGCGATTTCAGCCTGCGCGACGTGTTGCGCAAGAACCCGGTGCCGACGCTGTCGGTGCTGTTCCGCAACCCGCGCCTGCCGCAATACCCGGCGCTGTTCCTGCAGACCGACATGGCCGACTGGCCACTGCACATGCTGAATGCGCTGCGTGGCGACATCCGCTATGTCGACGAGAAAATGGCGGCCTACCGCTTGCACGGCGGCGGTGTCTGGGCCGGCTTCCGCGCCAGTGTCGAGAAGACGCTGCTGGCGGAAATGCGGGTCTGGCAGATCGTGGCCGATGAGCCGCTGTTTGCGGCACAGCGCGATTACCTCGGCGAGCTGGTCGAGGCGCAATACACGCAGCTGGTGAAAGTCGCGCTGCGCGAACACGATTACCGCAAGGCGTGG
>CALMIC010000272.1 GCA_937864065.1 uncultured Cellvibrionales bacterium
CGCAATACCTGTGTGTGGATGCCGGGCGTGTGGTGCCGTGCCCGGTGGGGCTCGATCCGGCGGAGGCCGTGTGCATGATCCTGTCATACACCACCGCCTACCAGATGCTCACGCGCGAATGCCAGCTGAAAAAAGGTGACCGGATCCTGGTACACGCCGCCGGTGGTGCGGTCGGCACTGCGCTGCTGGAACTCGGCAGGTTGATGGGGCTGGAAGTCTACGGCACGGCGTCGGCCGCCAAGCATGAACTGGTGCGCTCTTTTGGTGCCACGCCGATCGATTATCGCCACGAAGATTTCGTGCAGCGTACGCTGCAACTGTCGCCCGGCGGCGTGCAGGTGGTGTTCGATACCATCGGCGGGCGCAACTGGTCGCGCTCGTATCGCTGCCTTGCCAAGGGCGGCAAGCTGGTCGGTTTCGGTGCCTTGCAGCTCACCACCGGCGAGGAAAAAGTCCCGTCGTTGCTGTGGGGTTTTTTCAAGTTGCTGGCATTGTGGAAACTGTTGCCGGATGGCAGGCAGACCAGCTTCTACAACATCCAGAAACGGCGCGAGAAACTGCCGGACGAGTTCAAGGTTGATGTGCAAACGCTGATGGGCTGGCTTGCCGCTGGCAAGCTGAAGCCGGCGGTGGCTGAACGGGTGCCGTTGGCGCAGGCCGCCGATGTGCATCGCCGCATTGATCGGGCGGAGATCGCCGGCAAGGTGGTGCTTATGTGTCACTCCACGGAGAAACAGCCATGAAAGATTTTCAGGGAAAGGTTGCCGTCATCACGGGTGCGGCTAGTGGCATCGGGTTCGCGCTGGCGGAGGCAGCGGCTGCGCGCGGCATGAAGCTTGTGATGGCAGATATCGAGCAGGGTGCGCTTGATGGCGCAGTGGAATCCCTGCGGCAGCAAGGTGCTGAAGTCCTTGGCGTCGTCACGGATGTTTCCAGTGCGGCCTCGATGGAGCGGCTGGAGGCTGCCACATTGTCGGCTTTTGGTGCGGTGCACCTGGTCTGCAACAATGCTGGCGTCGGTGGAGGGGGTTGCCTCTGGGAACTGGAGCCGGATTACTGGCAGTGGGTGCTGGGTGCAAACCTGTGGGGTGTCATCCATGGCGTGCGGTTGTTTACCAGGCACCTGATCGCGCAGGGTGAGGGCCATATTGTCAACACGGCATCCGTGGCGGGGTTGATGTCTGCGCCTGGTACAGGGCCATATACCGTGACCAAGCATGCGGTGGTGGCACTGTCGGAAGTGTTGCATGGCGAGTTGCGCAATGCGAATGCGCCGGTGGGTGTGTCGGTGCTATGCCCGTCGTTTGTCGATACAAAAATTTATCTCGCCGAGCGCAACCGCCCGTTGCCGGATGAGAAGAAGAACGATCCGGCTTACATCGAGGAGCAGAAGCTGATCGGGGAAATGGCGGGAGCGTTTTTCAAGACCACACTGTCACCGGCGGCAGTGGCGGAGCAGGTGTTCGCAGCTGTCGAGCAAGAAAGCTTCTACATCCTCACCCATCCCGGTGTGAAAGACGAAGTGCGGAAACGGATGGATGCCATCTTGCACGATGGCAAGCCGTCAGTGAGCGGGCCGGAAGCATTCCCCCTGGCGTGATGCCGGCCGGCTCAGTGAGCTTGCCCTGGGAGCAGGCGTGTCGCGGAGTGGTCTTGCGCTAGGTGCTGTCAGGGGCAGGGATTATACTCAGGAACATCCCTGCCATTGACGATCCGCCTGCATGCTCCAGCTCAGCATCCTCGACCAGTTGCCGATCCGCGAAGGCGGCCACCCGCAAGACCCGATCAACGAGGCCATCATCCTCGCGCAGAAAGCCGAGCAGTGGGGCTACCACCGCTACTGGACGGCGCAATTCCACGGCACGGTCAGCTTCACCTCGGCGGCACCGGAGCTGGTCACCTGTCGCCTGGCAGCGGAAACGCAAACGCTGCGTGTCGGTGCCGGTGGCATCCTGCTCAGCAACAACAGCCCCTATCTGGTGGCCGAGCAGTTCAAGATGCTGGAGACGTTTTTCCCCGGCCGTATCGATCTCGGCATCGGCCGGGTGCCCGGTGGTGATGCCGCCACGCATGCGGCCTGCCTGTACGGCTCGCCGCTGGGCCAGAATGCGTTCGAGCAGAAGATTGTCGACCTGAAACATTTTGTCGCCGGCGAGCCGCCGCTGGATCCGGCATGGAAAACGGTGAAGGCCACTCCTGTCACCGATCATCATCCTCAATTGTGGTCGCTCGGTTCCGGCGAGAGTTCTGCTGCCTTTGCCGCGAAGCACGGCCTGGCGCTGTGCTTCGCGCATTTCATCAACCCGTATATCTATGCCGATGTGATCGCGGCATACAGGAAACATTTCCGGCCGTCGGTGTTCTATCCCGAGCCGGTGGCCAATCTCTGCGTCTATGCGATCTGCTGCGACACCGAGGAAGAAGCCATCCGCCAGCGCGCCTCGCGCGACCTGTGGTGGGCAGAGGTGTTCCAGGGTCTGGATCCGCCGTACCGGTCGGTCGAGCAGGGCCTGGCCTATCCGTACAGTGAGGCACTGCTGGAGAAACTGGCGATCAAGCGCGATGCGGTGGTGGTCGGCACGCCGGAGCAGGTGAAGGCGCAGATCGAGGCGATCGCCGCGAAGGCACAGGTAGATGAAGTGATGATCCAGACGATGTGTTTTGATTTCAGTGTGCGGTTGCGGTCGTTCGAGTTAATTGCGGAAGCGTTCAGGGAGTAAATAAAAATGACTTTATGGAAAAAATCCTGGATCGGCTTCAGTCTGTTGTTACTGTCAGTGTCCGCACTGGCGGTGGATACGGATGGGGATGGGGTGCACGAACAAATTCGTCAGGTTAGCGCTGGTGGTCTGCATACGTGTGTGTTAGATGCAGCTTTTCAGGTGCATTGTTGGGGCAATAATGATGCTGGACAGGTCAATGTCCCTGTTTTGCTAAATCCTGTCGAAGTTAGTGCCGGTTTCGGGCACACCTGTGCATTAGATGAAACTGGCGTGCATTGCTGGGGAGCTAATTCTTTTGGTCAGACATCAGTGCCGGCTTTGGTTAACCCGGTAGCAATTAGTGCGGGTTCTGAACAAACATGCGCAATAGATGATGCTGGTGTTCGTTGTTGGGGGGCGTATGGTAATGCTCAATCTCGGGTGCCAGCCTTGCTTAATCCTGTGGCAGTCAGTGTGGAAGGTCACGCCTGTGCATTGGATGACGACGGTATCCATTGTTGGGATCATACTGGTGAAATCACTGTGCCTATATTGGTGCACGCGTTAGCAGTGAGTTCAGGTAGTGCCCATACCTGTGCTCTGGATGAAACGGGAGCTTCTTGCTGGGTCAGAGACGGGTATGGTAATGGCTCTGGGCAAGCAACTGCCCCACAACTGAATAATCCTATTGCTATAAGCGCCGGAGGTTATCACAGTTGTGCTTTGGATGACTCTGGCGTCCAGTGCTGGGGTCTTGATCTGGATGGTCGGACCACCGTTCCGTCACTACTTAATCCTTTTGCAGTCGATGCCGGTGGTTCTCATGCCTGTGCATTGGACTCTTCTGGTGTGCATTGCTGGGGCAATAACCAATATGGCCAATCTACAGTGCCAGCCGGATTGATATTCAAAGACAACTGCCCACTCGTCGCCAACGCCAACCAGCTCGATACCGATAGCGATGGCCAGGGCAACGCCTGCGATGATGACGACGACAACGATGGCTACCCCGATGCGTTCAGCGGCATGGTCACTACGGGCTTGAACCACACCTGCGCACTGGATGACACGGGCGTGCACTGCTGGGGTTACAACTATAACGGGCAGACCGCGGTGCCAGCGCTGGCGGCTCCGGTGGCGGTGGATGCGGGCCTTTATCACACCTGCGCTCTGGATGAAGCGGGTGTGCACTGTTGGGGCTATAACTTTTATGGCCAGACTGCAGTGCCGGCACTCGTGGCACCGGTGGCAGTGAGTGCGGGTGGTTTACACACCTGTGCACTGGATGATTCGGCTGTGCACTGTTGGGGTTACAACGATTATGGCCAGACCAATGTGCCGCCGCTGGTGGCTCCGGTGGCGGTGAGTGC
>CALMIC010000273.1 GCA_937864065.1 uncultured Cellvibrionales bacterium
TCGGTCATGATGATGATGCTGTGGTAGCGCAGCTTGTCCGCGTCGAACTCGTCCTTGCCGATGCCGCAGCCCATGGCGGTGATCAGCGTGCCGACCTCCTGCGAGGCGAGCATCTTGTCGAAGCGGGCTTTTTCCACGTTGAGGATCTTGCCCTTCAGCGGCAGGATCGCCTGCGTGCGACGGTCCCTGCCCTGCTTGGCGGAGCCGCCGGCGGAGTCACCCTCCACCAGGTATAGTTCGGAGAGCGCGGGGTCTTTCTCCTGGCAATCGGCCAGCTTGCCGGGCAGGCCGGCGATGTCCAGCGCGCCCTTGCGGCGGGTCATCTCGCGGGCCTTGCGGGCGGCCTCGCGGGCGCGGGCGGCGTCGATGATCTTGCCGGCGATGGTCTTGCCAGCGGCCGGCGTCTCGAGCAGGTACTCCTCGAACTTCTCGTTCATCGCGGTCGCGACCACGTTGGTCACTTCCGACGACACCAGCTTGTCCTTGGTCTGGCTGGAGAACTTCGGGTCAGGCACTTTCACCGACACAATGGCCGTCAGGCCCTCGCGCGCATCCTCGCCACTGGTGGCCACCTTCTCTTTCTTCAGGAAGCCTTCACGCTCCATGTAGGCATTCAGCGTGCGGGTCAGCGCCGTGCGGAAACCCTGCAAATGGGTGCCGCCGTCGCGCTGCGGGATGTTGTTCGTGAAACAGTAGACGTTCTCCTGGTAGCCATCATTCCACTGCATCGCGATTTCCACGCCGATGCCGTTGGTGGCTTCACTTTGCGGCACGATGAAGTGGAACACGTTGTTCAGCGTCGTCTTGTTGGTGTTGATGTACTCGACAAACGCCGCCAGGCCACCCTCGTACTGGAAGATGTCTTCCTTGCCGTCACGCTCGTCCTTCAGCACGATGCGCACACCGGAATTGAGGAAAGACAGCTCACGCAGGCGCTTGGCCAGGATGTCATAACTGAAATGGATGTTGGTGAACGTCTCCGGCGACGGCCAGAAGGTCACGGCTGTGCCGCGCTTGTCGGTATCCCCTACCTCACGCAGCGGGTAAACCGGCACCCCATGGGCATATTCCTGCTCGTACAGCTTGCCGTTGCGGCGGATATCCAGCTTCAGTTTGGTAGACAAGGCGTTGACCACTGACACACCCACGCCGTGCAAGCCGCCGGACACCTTGTAGGAGTTGTCGTCGAACTTGCCGCCCGCGTGCAGCACGGTCATGATGACTTCGGCGGCCGACACACCCTCTTCCGGGTGGATATCGACCGGGATACCGCGGCCGTTGTCGGTCACGGTGATGGATTCATCCGGGTGGATGGTGACGGTCACCTCGGTGCAGTAGCCGGCCAGGGCTTCGTCGATGGCATTGTCGACCACCTCGAACACCATATGGTGCAGGCCGGTGCCGTCGTCGGTGTCACCGATGTACATGCCCGGGCGCTTGCGCACCGCATCCAGGCCTTTCAACACCTTGATACTGGAGGAATCGTAGCCGCCGTTCTCGTCCACAGCGCCGTCCGGCTGGTTGTCGATCTCGCTCATCGTCTGTCTAACCCCTATCCATCAGTCTGCTGTTTGCTGTTCTTGTGTCTGTCAGGGCGGTGCACAGGCACTGACCTGCCCTTGTTCCACGTGAAACCATTTCGTACCAGGTCCCTCAGGCCAGCAGCCTTGCAGGCTCTGCGGGTCGGTCGCTGTCACAAATACCTGGCTGCGCATCGCGGCCAGTTGCCGGCACAGGGCCTGGCGCCGTGCCAAATCCAGTTCAGCTGGCAAGTCATCCACCAGGTAGATGCAGGTCTTGCCGGTCAGCTCGTGCAACAACACCCCCTGCGCCAGGCGCAAGGCACAGGCCAGTAGCTTCTCCTGCCCGCGCGACAGCACCTCTTCCGCTGGCCGGCCACCGATACGGATATCGATGTCTGCCCGCTGCGGCCCGCTGTGCGTGTTGCCGTGCTGCAGGTCGCGCTGGCGATCCTTCAGCAGTACAGCAGCCAATCCGCTTTCCTCGGGCCAGCCGCGCCGGTAGACCAGCTCAGGTTTGTCTAGTGCCACCAGCTCACCGAGCAAGTACAGGAAATGCGGTTGCAGGCGACGCAGATAGGTAGCGCGCATCGCATCCACTGCCTCGGCGGCCAGCACCAGTTCACTGTCCCAGGGAGCCAGTTCTGAATCGACCATTTTACCACGCCGCAGCAGGCTATTGCGGTGCTTGAGGGCCTTCTGGATGCGCCGCCACTGGAACAGGAAATCCGGTTCCACGTGGAACACGCCCCAGTCGAGGAACTGCCGGCGCACGCGCGGCCCGCCTTCGAGCAGCGAGAAAGACTCTGCATCTATCAGTTGCAGTGGCAGCGCATCGGCCAGTTGCGAGGCGGCGTGGACAGGATTGCCGTTGATCTTGAACAGTTGCTGTTCGCTGCGGCCGCGCATCACGCCGATGCTGGTGCCGTCAGCCAGCGCACCGAACACCACACAGCGCGTGGCCAGGTGGTTGATGACAGCGCCGGGCTTGTGGCTGCGGAAGGAGCGGCCCCGGGCCAGCAGGTAGATGGCTTCCAGCAGGCTGGTCTTGCCGCTGCCGTTGGGGCCGGTAAAGACATTGACGCTGCCGCAGTCGTCCAGCCGTGCCTGTTCCAGGTTGCGGACGCCGCTGATCTGCAGCTTGTGGATCGTCACTCGCTGTGCGGGATCACAGGCGCATCGGCATCACGACGTACAGGGCATCTGAGCCGTCGGAAGTCTCGATCAGCGCGCTGCTGTTGGCATCCGCCAGCGAGATGCGCACCGTGTCGCTGACCAGCGCGTTCAGCACGTCGGTCAGGTAGCTGACGTTGAAGCCGATCTCGAAGGCATTGCCGTTGTAGTCGATCGTCACCACTTCCTCGGCCTCTTCCTGTTCCGGGTTGTTGGCGACCAGCGTCAACTGGCCCTCCTCGAGGATCAGGCGTACGCCGCGGTATTTCTCGTTTGACAGGATCGCGGCGCGGCCGAACGCCTGGCGCAGCTCATTGCGGTCGGCGTGGATCAGGTTGTCGCCGCCGCGCGGCAACACGCGCTCGTAGTCAGGGAACTTGCCATCAACGAGCTTGGTGGTGAAGGTGAAATCGTCGGTCTGGGCGCGAAGGTGGTTGCTGCCGAGCATCAGCCGCACCGGCTGCTCGCTGTCGCCGAGGAAGCGCACCAGCTCCATCACGCCTTTGCGCGGCAGGATGGCCTGGCGCTGGGCGCCGCCTTCGACCGGCATGTGCAGGGTGCACAGGGCGAGGCGGTGGCCGTCAGTGGCGACCGAGCGCACGAACTCGGGATTGATCTCCAGCAGCATACCGTTGAGGTAGTAGCGCACGTCCTGCTGGGCCATCGAGAACGATACCGCGTCGATGAGGCGCTTCAGCTGTTTCTGCTGCAGCTCGAAAGACAGCGTGTTCGGGCCGTCTTCCACAGCGGGGAATTCGGTGGCCGGCAGCGTGGCCAGGGTGAAGCGGCTGCGGCCGGATTTTATTGTAACTTTTTGATTATCAAGGGAAAAATCGATACGTGCACCGTCCGGCAGAGACTTGACGATATCCAGCAACTTGCGCGCCGGCACGGTGATCTCGCCTGCTGCCACCTCGTCATCGACGCGCACACGGCCCACCAGTTCCACCTCGAGGTCGGTGCCGGTCAGCGACAGCTGGCCGTCGGCCAGCACCAGCAGCACGTTGGACAGTACCGGCAGCGTCTGGCGACGCTCCACAACGCCGGCCACCAGTTGCAGGGGTTTCAGCAGGGCTTCGCGTGAAATGGTGAATTGCATGGTCGAGGGCTCCCGGTGCCTGGTGTGATGGCTGGCTGGCGTGCTCAGGTTGTCAGCGCGCGCATCAGTTTCTTGTAGTCTTCGCGCATGTCAGCATCGCTGTCGCGCAACTCACGGATTTTACGACAAGCGTGCAGCACAGTGGTATGGTCGCGGCCACCAAATGCATCACCGATTTCCGGTAAAGAGTGGTTGGTCAACTCCTTGGCCAGCGCCATCGCTACCTGCCGTGGCCGCGCCACCGAGCGGTTGCGGCGCTTGGCCAGCAGGTCGCTGGTCTTGATCTTGTAGTATTCCGCCACCGTGCTCTGGATGTTCTGGATGCTGACCAGCTTGTCCTGCAGCGCGAGCAGGTCTTTCAGCGAATCCTTCACCAGTTCGATGTTGATTGGCCGTCCGGTGAAATGCGCATGGGCGATGACGCGTTTCAACGCGCCTTCCAGGTCGCGCACGTGCGAGCGGATGCGCTGCGCGATGAAAAACGCCGCATCCGGCGGCAATTCCATGCGCACCTCGTTGGCCTTGCGCATCAGGATCGCGACGCGGGTTTCCAGCTCCGGCGGCTCGACTGCCACCGTCAGGCCCCAGCCGAAACGCGAGCGCAGCCGCTCCTCGAGGCCATCGACTTCTTTCGGGTAGCGGTCGCAGGTCAGGATCATCTGCTGCCCGCCCTCAAGCAGCGCGTTGAAGGTGTGGAAGAATTCTTCCTGCGACTGTTCCTTGCCTTCGAAGAACTGGATGTCATCGATCAGCAGCGCATCGACCGAGCGGTAGAAACGCTTGAATTCCGTCATCGCTTTCAGCTGCAGCGCCTTGACCATGTCAGCGACAAAACGCTCGGAGTGCAGGTAGACCACGCGCGCGTTCGGGTTGCGCGCCAAGAGCGCGTTGCCCACAGCGTGCATCAGGTGTGTCTTGCCCAACCCCACCCCGCCATAGATGAACAGCGGGTTGTACGAGCCGCCGGGGTTCTCCGCCACCTGCATCGCTGCGGCGTGCGCGAGCTGGTTCGACTTTCCCTCGACGAAATTGTCGAACGTGAAACTGCGGTTGACGCCGCTCTGGTGCTTGATATTGCCCTCGACTTGCAGTTCACCGCGCGAAGGCGGCAGGATGATGCTGGCACTGCGCGGCGCTGGTGTATTGCTGATGATCTCGACGGCCGGGCGCGCCTCGCTGCTCGCCACCGGGGTCGGGGCTGATGCAGCTGCGCCGTGGGCGAGGAAACTGTTGCCGGCGGGTTGGCCTGCCACCACCTGCAGCACGATATCGATATTGCGGCCATCGCTGTCGGCGTCGCGCAACAATTCGCGCAGGCGGGCGAGGTACTTGTTGCTGACCCAGTCGGCGATGAAGCGGTTGGGCGCGCCGATCACCAGCTGGCGTTCGCTGCTCAGGTTCTCGAGCAGCGTCAGCGGGCGGAGCCAGGTATTGAAATGCTGGGCGGGGAGCTCATCCTGCAGGCGGGTCAGGCAGGTGTTCCATAGCGCAGGCGGCATAGACGCTCCATGATCGGGGGGTTGACAACAGCCCGGGGCGTGGTGCAGGGCTGTTGATAGCTTATCCACAGCCCAGTGGCGGGCGGACGCCATTATCCGCCTTTTACCGCCTAGCTCAAGCCGAAAACCCGGCGGAAAAAATGAAGATATCCTGTGGATAACCTGTGCAGCTAAAACCTTGCCGGCAGCGCGGTTAACACCGCCGGAGGAGATTGTCATGGCGGCCGGCTTTCTGTACAATGCCGCCTCTTTTTCGCCGCGGTTTTGCACTGGCAGAGCTGCGGATACAGCGTCCACACCAGACAGACAGGTGCCACCATGAAAAGAACTTTCCAGCCCAGCGTCCTGAAGCGCAAGCGCACCCACGGCTTCCGTGCCCGCATGGCCACCAAGAACGGCCGCATCGTGCTGAGCCGCCGTCGCGCCAAGGGCCGCAAGCGCCTGACTGTCTGACCCGGCTGCTGCTGCCCCTGTCATCCGCTCCCGGAGCAGGCGTGTGCCGGTCACCGAGACGCCAACAGGCGACGCCGGCACGCGTGCAGCTTTCAGCAAGGCGCAACGCCTGCTGATACCGCGCGAGTTCAAGGCCGTCTTTGACGGCGCTGTCTACAAAGCTTCCCACCGTTCATTATTGCTGCTCGCGCTACCACGCGAGGATGGCCCCGCCCGGCTGGGCCTTGTCGTGGCCAAGAAGTCCGCCAGGCTGGCGGTGCAGCGCAACCGGCTCAAGCGCCAGCTGCGCGAGAGCTTCCGCCACCACCAGCTGGCATTGGCGGGACTCGACATCATTGCGCTGGTCAAACCGGGCCTCTGGCAACTGGATAACCGCGCCGTGCGCGAACTGGTCGACAGCCAGTGGCAGCGGCTGTTGAAACAGCAGCAGAAAGCCGCTGCGGAGCAGGCGCCATGAAAAAGCCATTGCTGGCCGCGATCCGCTTCTATAGCAACAACATCAGCCCCTGCCTGCCACCGCACTGCCGCTTCCATCCGAGCTGTTCGCACTACACCCGCGAGGCCATTGAGCGGCATGGCCTTGCACGCGGCTCTTACCTTGGCGTACGCCGCATCCTAAAATGCCATCCCTGGCATCCCGGCGGGTTTGACCCTGTGCCGGCCAGCGCCGCAACCCCTTCACCCTCGAGCAGAACCTGACGATGGATTTTCAACGCCCGTTACTGATTGCCGCTATCCTGGCGGTGTCCTTCATGCTGCTGCTGGAATGGAACAAGTTCCAGCAGGCGCACCAGTCGGCACAGACGGCCGCCAACGTGCAGGCCGCCACGGCGCCTTCCACGGATGCACCGGCCGTGCCGCAAGCGGCAGCAGGCAATGCTGACAATACGGTGCCGAGCGTGCCCGGCACCACCCCGGCGGCGGTGGCAGACAGCGGCATCGGCCAGCTGGTCGATGTCTACACCGACACCTTCCAGGTGAAGATCGACACACTCGGTGGCGACCTGGTGATGGTCGCGCTGCGCGATTACCCGGCCGAGATCAGCACGCCGGACAAACCATTCGTCATGCTGACCCGCACGGGCGGCAAGGTCTATATCGCACAAAGCGGCCTGATCGGCGACAACGGCACCGACAGCAGCGGTGAGCGCCCGCGCTTCCGCGCGCAACAGGCCCGCTACGACATGACCGAAGGCAGCAATGAACTGGCCGTCGACCTGCAGCTGGCCGATAACAACGGCATCAGCATCACCAAGCGCTACACCTTCACGCGCGGTGAGCACGTCATCCGCCTCGAATACATCGTCGACAACCGCTCCGCCACTGCGTGGAGCGCGCACCTGTACGGCCAGATCAAGCGCGATCGCCACAAGCCGGACAGCACTGGCGCCGTGGGGCTCGCGCCGTTCCTCGGCATGGCCACCACCACAGAGGAACACAACTACCACAAGCTGAAATTTGACCAGATGGTCGAAAAACCGCACAAGGAAACCATCACCGGCGGCTGGATCGCGATGGTGCAGCACTACTTCATCAGCGCCTGGGTGCCGAATGCGAAGGACAGCAACCAGTTCTACACCACTTACCAGCAGCAGAGCGATTCCTTCCTGCTCGGTTACACCGGCCCGCGTGTCGAAGTGCCGGCTGGCAGCCAGGGTGTGCTGGCCACGCAGTTCTATGTCGGCCCGAAAGATGTCTATCGCCTGGAAAAACTGGCGCCCTACCTGGACCTGACT
>CALMIC010000274.1 GCA_937864065.1 uncultured Cellvibrionales bacterium
CGGCACAAACTGGTCAACAGTTCGCGTAACAAACAGGGTTGGCTGGCTGATATCGCTTCCGCGCATGGCGTGCATCACTCAAAGACATTCAACATCCGCAATTTTATCAAACGAGATGTGTTGCTTCATCGATTTTCAACAAGCCCATAATGTCTCCTGTTGGTCTTCGATAAAGCATCTTTGACGGCTTGTATTGACAACCCGCTCTATCAAGGCGGATTTTTCCTGGCATCGGCTGGCGCCTCCGTTGCCGGCGGTTTCTGCGGCAGCATCACCTCGCGCGCTGCCGGCGGCAGCTGCAACCACTGCGCCAGTGTCCAGTGCCTGTCAATCCAGACTGCCATTTCAGCTGCGCGATACGCTTCTGCTGTGCCGTGGCTGGCGAGTTCGCGCGCGGCATCGTGGAGGCTCACGCCTGATTCAGCCCGTTGCTGCTCGCGCTCGGCGGCAGCGGCCAGCCACTCGGCCGGTGCGTCCGGCTTGCTGCGCGGTGGTTTCGGGGCGTGCTTCTTGCCCAGCGCGCTGGCGATAGGCGAGGTATAGCGCTGGCGAGCCTTGCGCGCTTCGCGGCGCTTGCGCCGGGCTTCGCGCACGCCGGGCCAGTTGCCGGATTCTTCCGCCAGATGCACCACATAATCCCGTTCCTGCACGGTGAGCTGGCGCAGCTGTTGCAGGGTCCAGTGCCGGTAGAGCCAGCCGGCCATTTCCGAGGCAATCGGGTACACGGTGCTGTGGCGTTTCTCGAGCGCCTCGCGGGCATGGGCCAGCGTTACGCCGTGCTGGTCGCGCCAGCGGGCGCGGCGCGGGGCTTCATCAAACCAGGAGGAGTTCAGGCACATGGCGGCACCGCACCGTTAGGCCATGGCTGGCGCGTGGCGCGCCACAGCCTGCTGCCCGATGATGCAGCGCAGCGCCTGCACAAAGCGGCGATGCGGCCTGCAGGCCAGTTGCCAGCCACCCGGGACATCATCCACCCAGTAGTAGCCGTGATTGAGCTGGCCGATACAGCGCTGGATGGTGCGCTCGCAGGCGTTGAGGCGGTGCTGTTGCACAAGCCGGACGAGTTCGTGGGTACTCACGGGGCGGTGGCGGTTGCTGGCCAGGTGTTCCAGCACAATGACCAGGCGCAGGGTGCAGTCTTTCATGGCGGTTCTCCTCGGGTGAATAGGTGTGGTGTTACGCGCTAGTGCTACTCCTCATGATCCGGGCACGGGGGCCGGGATCACGCTATGCCGGTTATTCGGCGTGCTCGTGTGTCGGGTGCCAGTGGCTGTCATTGGCCGCCTGGCGCTGCTGCTGCTCCATCCTGTCATTTGCCGGTATCCAGCCCATGTGCCACAGGTTCTTGCCGTCGTTGTCGCTGTTGCGCTCGCACTGCACGGGCAGTACGTCAGCGATTTCCTGCAGGTCGCGCTGCAGCGTGCGCTCGCTGATGTCGATGCCGAGGTCGCGGGTGACCTCCTGCAGCTGTTCCAGGGTGGTGCCGTAGCGGTGGCGGGTGAGCAGATCGATGATCTGCAGCTGACGAAGTGCGATATCTGCCATGGGGATTCTCCTCTTGTTGGCGACCCTTGCATTAGAAAACATTGATGCGACAGTTACTGTCGTTACAGTTGTCTTGCTGCAAGGTTTTATGAAGCCGCCTGTCCCCCGCGACCGGTGAACGCCGGCCAACAGCCGGTAACGCTATCCACACGCGGAGAGCTGGAGAAAAGGAAAGGAAGTAGGTCAGGTGCTGAACGGATGTCCCCGCAAGCCTGGGCAGGGAAAGAGACGGTGTTGCGTTGTTGTTGGGTGTCGTTTGTCATTGTTATCGCGTTATTTGACGAGTGAGATGCTAATAGAATTAGCTTGATTTGTCAAGATTGTTGTGTTGGGGTGAGTGGAATTTTTTGTCGCATCGTTGTGTTTCTATATATAAAGAAAACGAAAAGGAGGGATGTGCATGGCAGGAAAAAACACAGGCGTGCAGTGGCTGTTGCTGCTGTTCCTTGGCGGCCTCTTGTCGCCGCTGGCGCAGGCGTTGCTGGTGACACGCATCGACGATGTGTGGATGCTGGAGCTGGCCTGCCGTTACCCGCGCGTGACATTCCACGGTGCCAACGGCAGCTTGTTGGCCCGGGCTAGGGATGGGCAGCTGTATGCGGCGAATGGCGCGCTGGAAGCGAGCATCACGACCTGTGAGCGCGTGCAGGATCGCTCGGGCGTACTGCTGGCGCGCCGCAGTGGCGATGGCCGCTACTCACTGGCCAATGGCACGCTGCTCGGCCGCTTCGAGGCGGATGGTCGTGTGCTCGCCGCCAATGGCAGCCTGGCCTTGCGCCTGCGCGACGGCGCGGTTTACCTGCCTTCGGGTGCGTTGCTCGCGCGCTATCGGGTGAAGTGAACCCGCGCCGACACGTCGTGTCGACCCTGTCTGGCATCCTGTAGGCCTGACAGACAGGAGAGCCTCATGCGCCGCCGCCGTTTCATTCGCGAACCCAGGGACCTACAGTTGTTTATTGCCGGCTTCCAGCAACAGCACCCGCTCGGCCTGCGCTACCTCGCGCGCTGGCTGCTGGCCAGCCACTGGAGCCACGACGATTACCGCCAGCCGGAAGATTATGTGGATGCGCTGGAAGCGCTGGGCATCCAGGGCATCCCGCGCGACGATGATGACGATGATGATGACGGGCAGAAGCCGGAACGCATCAACATCGGCAGCCAGTTGCGGGCGCGTCTGGCCGAACTGGAGCAACAGCCGGATTTCCTCGAGCCGTTGGCCGGCAACCTCGCGCAGACGGTAGAAGCCGCCGGGCTGGAACCCCTGGTGGCGACGGTGTACCGCAGCCTTGTCGCCGTTGCACTGTGCCCGCCACTGGCTGGCCTGTTGCAATCACAGCAAATGGATTTCTCGCAGTCTTTGCGCATCCTTGCCTGGTTCATTGGCCGGCCGGCCGCCGAACTGTTCGCGCTGTTCCGCGAACTCAACCCGCTGGAAACCGCCGGCCTGTTGCGCTGCGATGCCAACGACACCGACTGGAATGACCACTTCAAGCTGCCCGATGACCTGCTGGCCTTTATCGTGATGGAAGGCTTTTCGCTGCGGCAGTTGCTGGACATGCTGGTGCGCCCCTTGCCACCGCCAGTGATGCAGCGCGAGGATTTTGCGCAGCTGGGCGATGACCTGGCACTGCTCGAGGAAGCCCTGCGCAATGCGCTGGACAGCGGCCGTGCCGGTGTGAACATCCTTTTGTATGGCCCGCCCGGCACCGGCAAGACCCAGCTGGCGCAGTACCTCGTGCAAGCCGTGGGCGCGGAGGGGCTGGAGATCCGTGCACGGGCACTGGGTCGCCAGCGCGACAGCGATGACCGCTTCAGTATCTTCCGGCGCGTGCAATCGCTGGCGCCGCGCGACCGGCGCCAGGTGGTGCTGTTTGATGAAGTGGAGGATGTGTTCGGTTTCGGCAACAACTCGGATACCAACAAGGCCAGCATCAACTTCAACCTGGAAACCAACCGGCTGCCGGCCATCTGGATCAGCAACAATGTGCGCTGCATGGACGATGCCTACATCCGCCGTTTCGATATCGTGCTGCCCGTGCTGTCGCCGAATATCAGCACGCGTGAGCGCATCCTGAAAGAGGCGATGGCGCCGCTGTCCGTCCCGAAGAAACTGTTGCGGCAAGCGGCAGAGCATCCGCATGTCACGCCGGGGATCCTGACGCGGGCGGCAGCGGTGGTGAAATCCTGCGGGCAGGACAACGGCGTGGTGGCCGGCAAACGGCAGCAGCGCGCCGCGCGTGAGCGCCTGTTGCGGCTGGTGAACAACACGCTGGTGTGCCAGGGCTATGACAGCCTGTTGCCACCGGTGGTGGATGAGGCTGCCGCTGGGGGATACCGCATGGAAACGCCGTACGATCTTGCCTGCGTGAACGCGAGCATGCCGCTCGCGGAGCTGGCGGAAGTGCTCTCCGTGGCCGGCGAGGGCAGGGTGTGCCTGTCAGGCCCGCCTGGCACCGGCAAATCTGCCTTCGTGCACGAGCTGGGGCGGATGATGAAGCGCAAGGTGTTGCTTGGTTCACCGTCGACGGTGCAGGACAAGTATGTCGGCGAGACGGAAAAGAACATGGCGCGGTTGTTTGAACAGGCTGGCCGTGAGAAAGCCATCCTGTTCCTTGACGAGTTCGACAGTTTCCTCAGCTCACGTGACCGCCACCAGCGCAGCTGGGAAACCTCGCAGACCAATGAAATGCTGACCCAGATCGAGCGCTTTGGCGGCATCCTGTTCGCGGCGACCAACCAGCGCGACATGATCGACAAGGCCGCAGTGCGGCGCTTCGATTTCAAGGTGGAGTTTGACTGGATGAAACCGGATCAGGCCTTGCTGCTGTTCAGCAAGTTGCTGCGCGAGCGGGGCTGGCAGCAGGAACTGCAGGCGGATTACTGGCAGCAGCAGTTGGCTGCCTTGCGCTGCCTGGCGCCGGGGGATTTTGCCGTGGCCGCCCGCCAGGCGCGACTGATGGGCGACCGCCAGTCGCTGGATCCGCAGCGCCTGCTGGGCGTTTTGCAGCAGGAAGTGCAAGCCAAGCATGAGCAGGGCGGCCGTGCCATTGGCTTCCTCGCCAACGTGTGAGGCTTTGGCATAATGGCCCCGATAACAACCCATCACAGTGAACAGGGACATTGCATGCCTTCTGAATCGATCGTGCCCGGCTTCATGCTGGTCCAGGGCAACCGCACGGAAAGCCTGCGCCAGCTGGCGGTGGAATGGCTGCGCCGGCATCCGCTGGCGCCGCTGGAGCGGGAAGTGTTCCTGGTGCAGAGCAACGGCATTGCGCAGTGGCTGAAGCAATCACTGGCGCGCAACCGCGCTGAACACGATGGCGGTTGCGGCATCGCCGCCGCACTGGAGATGCAGCTGCCGGCGCGCCTGCAGTGGCAGGCCTACCGCGCGGTACTCGGTGATTTGCCTGAAGCGTCGCCGTTCGACAAGCCGGCGCTGTTGTGGCGCTTGATGCGCCTGTTGCCATCGCTGGCCGATGCCGTCTACGCACCTCTGCAGCGCTTCCTACAGGACGATACCGATGGCCGCAAGTGCTACCAGCTCGCCGGCAAGCTGGCTGACCTGTTTGACCAGTACCAGGTGTATCGCGCGGACTGGTTGCGTGACTGGGAAAACAGGCAAGAGACAGCGGTGCCGCCGGAACAGCGCTGGCAGCCGGCGTTGTGGCGCGCCATCCTCGCGGATACACCGCCAGACGAACGCCACAGCAGCCGCGCGGCGGTGCACAGGCGTTTCCTGGCGGCGGCAGAAAAACTCACGGCGAGCAGCCGTGTCACAAAGTGGCCGCGCCGGGTGGTGGTGTTCGGTATCTCGTCGATGCCGCAGCAGACACTGGAAGTGCTGGCGGCGATGGCGCGTTGCACGCAGGTGGTGTTCTTCGTCAACAATCCCTGCCAGCAATACTGGGGCGATAGCGAGGTGACACACCCGCTGCTTGCGTCTTGGGGATCGCAAGGCCGTGATTACATGCGCTTGCTCAGCGAGCACGACGATCGCAAGGCCTATGAAGCATGGTGTGCAGAGAACGAGCTGAAACTTGATCTGTTCGAGACCCCGTCGCCAGATACGCTGCTCGGCCAGTTACAGGGTGATATCCTGCAGTTGCTGTCACTGGATGAGCGCAAGGAAAAAAACACAACTGTCGACGGCAACGATCACTCCATCGTGTTCCATATCGCGCACAGCCCGCAGCGCGAGGTGGAAATCCTGCATGACCAGTTGCTGGCTGCGTTCGCCGCTGACCCGGCACTGCAACCGCGCGATATCATGGTGATGGTGCCGGATATCAATGCCTACGCACCGCACATCCAGGCGGTGTTCGGCCAGCTGCCGCGCGACGACCACCGCTACATCCCGTTCACGCTGGCCGACCAGCAACAGCGGCAACAGAAACCGCTGCTGATTGCACTGGAACACCTGTTGCGCATGGACCAGAGCCGCTTTGCCGCCAGCGAGATCCTCGACCTGCTCGACGTGCCGGCATTGCGCGAGCGCTTTGGCCTCGCGGAAACCGACCTGCCGCTGCTGCGTCGCTGGGTGAGCGGTGCCGGTATCCGCTGGGGGCTGGATGCCACCCAGCGCGCTGCGCTGGGCATGCCAGCGGCGATGG
>CALMIC010000275.1 GCA_937864065.1 uncultured Cellvibrionales bacterium
ATGTAGATATCGGTGAACTACTAATAAATAAAAAAAAAAACAAGATTGTTCGCATCACTCTCGTAGACCCCGAAGCGGCCAGCCGGGGAAATCACGGCGTTGCGGCTGTTGTCATTACCCTCAGCCAACACATTGCCGGCTGCGTCATGCGTGGCGCTGACCAGCTCGATTTTTTTCGTCTTCAGGTCCACCACATAGATATGGCTGCGGTTCGCCGTGGTGGCGATCGTGGACAGGTTGGTTGCCTCGGACTGGAAGCTGACCCACGCTTGCTTCAGTGTGCCGGCAATGAACGGGTTGGTGCTCTGGTCATTACCCTGTGTCATCACCTTCCAGGCTTCTTCGGTGCTGGCGATATCATTGCCGTCCACGTCGAGCTGGCCCGCCGTGATGCTGCCATCAGCACCATCCATGATGCCGCTCAGACGATAGGTTTTCTTCTTGACGACATCGCGCAGGAAAATATCCGTTTCCGAACCGTTGCCGTTATTGGTATCAGCCGTGAGACGATCCAGGTTGTCGGCCTGCGACTGAAACACCACCAGCTTGCCATCCGATGAAATCGCTGCGTTGGTACTTTCAGCAAAATTATTGCCATCAAACCAGTCTGCCTTGCTGTTCTTGCCTTCCTGCCCCAGGCTGTTGACACTGACACGCGTAATCCTGGTGCCAACGCGATGGAAAATGTCCATCGCGTTATTCCCGTCTTGCAACACCAGGTTGGTGGCATCGGATTCGAACACAGCCTGCAAGCCGCCTTTTGACAGCGAGATATCGGCGCTGTTGTCATTGCCGACGATTTTCTGTGGCGTGATGCTGACCAGAGTGGTGGAGCTGGCCATCGCAGCCGAACCCGTGGTAGCACTCGCCAGCATCACCGAAAGGGCCAGAATATTTTTTCCGAAAGATTTCATGGTCAGCACACTCCCGTTGTCAGCTTGCCAAGGCACACGACAACAATGCCGGTGCATACAAACTATTTAAGCGACGAACCTGACAAAAGCAAGGGATTTCAACCTGACCACCATCCGGCAAATGTGATGCAGTTCACATTCAGGGTTTCAGCGACACCAGCACGCGTGCATCCACCATGCCGACCTGCTTGTCGAGCTTGTCGACATCAAGCTGGTCGAGCTGGATCTGCTGCTTCTCCAGTGCAGCCAGCCAGCGCATGAGCTGGTCAAATTCAGCCGCCTCGATCCAGAGCCGCAATCCGGTCTCTCCTTCCGGCTGGAAGCGCTTGAATACGATACCGAAAGGCTTGGCGGAGGTAGTGGCACGGTTGATCAGCGAGGCATCTGCACTCCCGGCCGTACCGGCGGGCTTGGCCGCCACGACCTGCAGGCGCTGGCGAATCTGCGGCAGGTTTACGGCAAACCAGCGGAACTCCTCACGCATGACCTTGTAGTCGGCCACTGCGCGCTGCTGGTAGGTCCGGCTACTGGCCAGCGAGAAATAGACCACTGTCAGGCCGATCACGGCGAACATCAGCAGCAGCGCGCGGCGGTCATTGGACGGCAGGGCATCAAAGCGCTGGCGCAAGCCGGCAAGGAAAGTCGTCAGGGCATTCATGGTCAGGCTCCCTTGTAGGCGATCTGCATGCGGCCAGTGATGGCGCCGTCATTGTCATTGGCCGATGAAATGCGACCTTCCAGCCCCAGTTTGCCCAAGGCCTGCTTGTACTGGTCGAGCTGGTCTATCGTTTTCGCCTTCAGCTCCAGTTCCAGCTGGCCACGGCCAGCTTCGAAGCGCAATTGTTCGATGGTCAGGCCGTCGCGGTCAGCCAGGCTGTTCAGCGCCTGGACACAGCTGCCGAACAGCGCGGCAAAATTCGCCCCGCCGGTTTCGCCGCTGCCGGCCAGGCGCGATTCCACCCGCTTGCGCGGGTTGCTGACCTGGCGCGCATCCGGAAACAGCTTGCGGTACTCGTGTTCCGTGAGTTTCTGGTTGATCGCCGCTTGCCGCTCAAAATAGAAACCGCTGGTAAGCTGCAAACCGAGCTGGCCCAGCCAGGCAAACAGGAAGACAGCTGCAGCCACATGCCACCATGCCAGCCCCGCCGAGCGCTGCTTGACGGCAAAACGACCCTGCAGCAGGTCGATAGCAGCCACCGGCTGCGCCACCAGGGCGAGACCCAGTGATCCCTCGTAGGTATCAGTGCTGGCCTGGGTTTCCCCGAGCGCCGTGTATTCAGTCGCCAGTTGCTGGGCGAGCAAGGCCTGCTGTTCGTGACCGGCCTGGTAGCGGATGCTGACCTGGCTGAAAGCCGTTTCGCCGACCAGCAAGTGGATCATGCTGCCGGCACTGGCGAGGTCCAGTGCCGTCACCAGCTGCGGTGTGCGCAGCAAGACACGGTCATCATGCATCAGGATAGCGAGCTGCCCTTGCGCCTCGCCACCGGGCAGCAATTGCGCATCGACATGCACAGCCTTGAGCGCCACGCCAGCCTGTTCGGCCAGGTCAAAGACAGTAGCCATGATGGCCAGGTTCATCACCAGCACGGGCCAGCGGCCATCCGGGCGACGGTTGCCAACCACGAGGTGGACTTCCTCCAGGTCCTGGGCCAGTTGCTCTTCGACCACAAACGGCAAGGCCTGCATCGCCTGGCGCTGGCTGCGGGCCGGCAACTGCACAGAATCGAGCAAGCCGAGTTCAGCCGGCAACAACAGCGTCACTTCGGCGCCCTCACCCTGCTGGGCATCACACGCCAGAGCGATGGCGGCAGTGAGCGTCATGGCTTCCCCGACGACCGGCGAAGGCACAGCGGATGGCAAGGTATCCAGCTCGCACTGCCACTGCGCCACATCCTGTTCCTGCTGGGGCCAACAGACCCTGACCACTACCTGCTTCATCAACTCACCTGCTCACTGCGCGCATTTTGCGGCACGGGATCACTCGGATGGCTCATCCGGTGCATTGTCGCCTTTTTCAGGCTCGCTGTCCCTGCCACTGCCACGGTCATCCTTTTTACCCTTGTCGCCCTTGTCGTCACTGCCGACCCCGGTATCTTCGGATTCCAGCTGCATGTCGGAGTTCCCGAATGTGAAGCGCGTACCGCTATTGCGCGACAAGAGGCTGATCTCGCCGGTGTCGCTGTCACGGAACAGCACCGACTCGAGCCAGGCCTTGCGGCCGGCGTACTCGGCAATGACCCTGACACGGAAATAGTCGCTGCTGACCGACAACAGTTCATCCAGATCATCATTCTGGATGCCCATCGAGGTGATAAAGGCATCCGTCGACAACAAGCCATTCACCTGCTGCTCCCGCTTCTGCAGGAATGCCTTCAGCCGCTCGTTCATGCCTGCCCCACCACCAGCCAGCGCGGCCAACACCGGCGGCGATGCGGTGTTGATATTGACGGTCACCGGCACCGGCAACACAGCGAGGAAAGGGCGCACGCGCTCATAGTCTTTCATTTCCATGTCGCGCAGCTGGCGCAGCTCGGTCACGCTGCCAAACTGGGTATCGGCTGCACGATAGGGATATTCGTCCTTGCCATACATGTTGTCGGTATCGTCGCGATAGCTGGCCCAGCGGGCGGCGAAGTCGCCATAGAGTGGCCGCACACCGAGCTCGGATAGCAAGCGTTTGAAGACAATCACCTGCCCGCCATCAATGGCGCCATCCTCGGTTACCAGGT
The DNA here is from genome assembly GCA_937864065.1 of uncultured Cellvibrionales bacterium. Lineage (GTDB taxonomy): Bacteria > Pseudomonadota > Gammaproteobacteria > Pseudomonadales > UBA7239 > UBA7239. The sequence continues at coordinate 3,644 of CALMIC010000275.1, forward strand.
TGTTCAGGTTGAACTGCGACTGCATGTCGTAAATCTCGACCTCAAGATAACCGCCATCCAGCTCCATGCGCTGCGCCGGCAGCGCCCACGGCTCGAACAGGTGATCGACTTTCCTGCCGCTGCGCTTGGCTTCCTCGAAATCCAGCGCCAGTTTCTGCCTGGCCCATGCCTCACCACCCAGTGCGTATTGCCACGCCTGCTGGGTATTGAAATGGTTCTGCGAACGTTTCATGCCCTGGTAGACGCGCATGATCACTTCCGAGCTGATCAGCACGGCGATAGCAAGTGCCAGCAACACGGTAATAACTGCTATGCCCCGCTGCCTCACCGTTTTTTCTCCTGGCCGACTTTCTCCTTGTGCACGACATTACCCGTCTGGAAGAGACGCTCTATACGCCCTTTCTTTTTGGTCTTGATCACCAGCCGGACCGCTTCCGGCAAAAGCCTGCTGTGTTCCTTGTCGTCCAGTTTCTTTTCCGGCCAATCTTTTTTCCAGTCACCTTTTTCATTCAGGAACGATAGTTCGACTTCCTCGACATCGCGCAACAACACCTGCACATGGCCATTGTCATCATCCATAGGATCGACAGCGCTCCAGGTGTGGCGCAACAAGTGACGTGCGTACTTGTCACGTTCATGCGCCGAGTCCTTGTCATCCGGATCAAGCGGCTCCGGGCCGAGCGAATAGGCCACACGCTGCAGGTCACTGCGGCGGAACAGCAACGGGTTCTGCCAACCCTGGCGCGTGAACTGCAGCAGGTAATCATCCTTGTCAGCAATGAACGCCGGTGAACGGTCGTCATTCGGTTCGCGGGCATCGCGCATCACCAGCTGGCCGAGGTCGGTTTCCATCACCCAGAGCGCCCGCTGCAGTTCACGCAGGTCACGCGAATGGCTGATAATCCTGTCCTGCGATTCAACCATCGCCGACAGCACCCGGTAGACACCCGCTGCCACCACGGCGAACACAGCGATGGCCACCAGCACTTCCAGTAGTGTGAATCCCGCCTGGCTTGACCCGCGCCGCAGCATCAGTACTGCCCTATATAGCTGGTCAACGTGACGATATGACCCCCACCAGCCGACTGGCCATCATCAGGCCCGACCAGCACATCGACACGGCGCAGGTTTTCATCAGCAGTATCAGTGACCACTGTCTCGACCTGCCAGTCCTGGCCGGCCATCTGCACAGTGTCGCGATCATTGCGCACCGAGGACCACTCTTCCTTGATTCGCAAGTCAGCGAGCTTGTTTTCCGCAATAATCAGCGCAATGGTCTTGCTTTCGAGGTATTGCTCGGTGCGGATGTTGTCACCGAGCCGTACCAGCAGCGTGACCGACAGCACGGCAAAGATCACCAGGGCGACCATCACCTCCACCAGCGTGAAGCCGTGCTGGGTGTCGCTGGCCTGCGACCGATATTCAGTCATCTGCTGGCTCCGGCATCTGGCGGGCTTCCGCTGCGCGCATGTGGATATCACCCAGGCCATCCCCTTCCAGCACATAGACACTGTCTTTCACATAGGGATGGCGGAACCAGATACTGAACGGCGTGTAATGCCCATCAGAAAAGAACACCAGCCAAGGGATGGCCGGCGCCTCATCACCCGGCGGCAATTCGTCGAGCTTGTACATTTCCCGGTAAAGCGCAGCAAGATCCACCGGTGCACCGTCCACTTCCAACTGCACGCGGTATTGCTCGGGAAAATTCCGGCCGGCAAACCCCTCTTCCTCGAAGGGCTTCCATTCCAGTGCCTCGCTATCAAAGGCGAGGAAACGGTAGGATTTGCCATCGGGTGCAATCCAGAAGCCCAGCTCCTTGCCAGCGAAAGGCGCCTCATCCTGCGCCATGTCCAGCTGCTGCTGCATGCGGGCGACATCGCGGCGGAACTCACGTTCGACATTACCGCCAACACTCATCACGGTCAGGCCGGCCATGATGCCGACCACCATCACCACTACCAGCAACTCCAGCAGGGTGAAACCGCGCTCGCTCCTCTTCACTCGCCGACCTGGCGCTGCAGCCCCTTACAGGCCAACGCTGCTGATATCGCCATCCTCACCCTCACCGCCCTCGCGGCCATCCGCCCCCAGGGTGCGGATCTCGAACGGGGCACCGTCGGCCGGGCTCATGTAAAGGTATTCACGCTGCCATGGATCCTTCGGCATCTTCTTCAGATAACCGTTCGGGTTCCAGTTGCGCGGTTCCGGTGAACCGGAAGGCTTGGAAACCAGTGCCTCCAGACCCTGGTCGCTGGTCGGGTAAACAGAGTTGTCGAGCTTGTACATGTCGAGCGCCTGGCTGATGGCCGCGATATCGCTCTTGGCTGCCTGGATGCGGGCATCACCGGCGCGACCGAGGATATTCGGTACAACCAGGGCACTGAGGATCCCGAGGATGACAATAACCACCATGACCTCGATCAGGGTGAAGCCAGCCTGGCGATTAGCGCGAGATTTCATTCATTCACTCCGTCTGTTTATGCAATCAGGTTGTTCATCTGGATGATAGGCAGCAGGATCGCCAGCACTATCACCAATACCAGCCCCGCCATCACCACCAGCAGGATTGGCGGCAGGATACTCACCACGATACCGATGAAGGCCTGCAAGTCCTGCTCCTGGCTGGTTGCCACCCGCGACAGCATGGTATCAAGCTCGCCGCTGGATTCACCACTGGCGATCATATGCAGCATCATCGGCGGGAAGTAACCGGCGTTCTGCAGGGCATTCTTCAGGCTCGCGCCTTCGCTGACTTTCTGGGTCGCCTCGCGCACGCGTGTCTGCAACCAGCGGTTGGACATGACCTCACCGGCAATACGCATGGCATCGACCAGCGGCACCCCGGAGCTGGTGAGGATACTGAGTGTACTGGCAAACCGGGACGTGTTGATATTGCGCGAGAGCTTGCCAAATATCGGCATGCCGAGGATATAACGGTGCCATCTCAGCTCAATGGCCGGGCGCTGCAGCAACATCCGCGCCAGCATCACGATAGCGAAGGCTGACAACAACATCAGCCACCACCATTTGACAAAAAAATCGCTTGTGGCAATCAGTGCCACCGTGATGCCTGGCAAAGCCTGCCCAGTGCCGCTGAAAACCTCGACCACATTCGGCACCACCTTGATCATCAGCAGCGAGACAATCGCGATCGAGAACAACACCAGGAAAGCGGGATACACCATGGCCCCCTGGATTTTCTGTTTAGTTTCCTTGCTGTATTCGGTGTAATCCGCCAGCCGGTTCAATACAAGGTCCAGGTGTCCGGAATGCTCACCGGCAGACACAGTAGCCCGGTACAGGGCCGGGAAGGCGCGCGGGAACTCGGCCAGGCTGTCCGCGAGCGCATAGCCTTCGAGCACCTTGGAACGAACCGCCATCATCATGCTGCGGATGCGCGCCTTCTCGCTCTGCTGCGCCACCGCCGTCAGCACCTCGCCAATCGGCAAGCCGGCCTGCACCAGTGTCGCCATCTGGCGTGTCAGCAAGGCCAGGTCCCGGGCATTGATGGAAGGCCCGATAGCAAAACCGAAGTTAGGGCCATTGTTTTTGCTGCTGCGACCTTTCGCAGCCGGCTCGACAGACAGCGGCACAAGCCCACGGTCACGCAATTGCTGGCGCACCTGGCGCTGGCTGTCGCCTTCGAGGACGCCCTTGGTCTGCTTGCCCTTGCCATCGAGGGCGACGTAGTCAAATGCAGCCACCGGGTCATTCGTCCTGCGTCACACGCAGGACTTCCTCGATGGTGGTCTGGCCGGCCAGCACGCGTACCCGCCCGTCATCGCGGATACTCGGCCCCCTGGTGCGCGCATAGGCCGTCAGTTCGGCTTCCGACACCCGGTTATGGATCAGTTCGCGCAGCTTGTCATCTACTGCCACCAGTTCGTAGACACCGGTGCGGCCCTGGTAGCCCTGCTGCTTGCATTGCTGGCAACCGACAGCTCGGTAGATGGTGGGCGGCTGCTGCGGGTCAGCCTGCAGGAATTCGCACTCGCCTTCAGTGGCCTGGTGTGGCTCCTTGCAATGCGGGCAAAGCACCCGCACCAACCGCTGGGCCAGCAAGCCGATCAGGCTCGACGACAACAGGAAGGGCTCCACGCCCATGTCGACCAGGCGCGTGACGGCACCGATCGCGGTGTTGGTGTGCAAGGTCGACAGCACGAGGTGACCGGTCAAGCTGGCCTGCACGGCGATTTCGGCCGTCTCAAGGTCGCGTATCTCACCCACCATCACCACATCCGGATCCTGGCGGAGCATCGCGCGCAGGCCGCGGGCAAACGTCATGTCGGCCTTGGTGTTGACCTGGGTCTGGCCGATGCCCTCGATGTTGTATTCGATCGGATCCTCGACCGTCAGTATATTTTTTGTCGCGTCGTTGATGCTGCTGAGGCCGGCATAGAGTGATGTGGTCTTACCCGAGCCGGTAGGGCCAGTGACCAGGATGATGCCATGCGGCTTCTTCAGCAATTCTGCGAACAGATTGAGGTCGCGGGGCTGCATACCGAGCACATTAAGGTTCAGGCGGCCTGCACGCTTGTCGAGCAAGCGCAACACCACGCGCTCACCATTGCTAGAAGGCATGGTGGATACCCGGATATCTACCTCTCGCCCGGCAACGCGCAAGGCGATACGACCGTCCTGCGGAACACGCTTTTCCGCAATATCGAGTTTTGCCATGACCTTGATACGCGACACCAGCAGCGGTGCGAGTGCGCGCTTCGGTTGCACCACTTCGCGCAGGATGCCATCCGTGCGAAGGCGGACGACCAGCCGTTTCTCGAAGGTCTCGATATGGATATCCGAGGCATTCTGCTTGACAGCTTCAGTCAGCAGCGCATTGATGAGCCGGATAATCGGTGCATCATCTTCCTGTTCCAGCAAGTCCTCGGTTTCCGGCACCGAATCGGCCAAGCTGGCGAGATCCATGTCATCGCCAAGCCCTTCGACCATCTGCATGGCTTCGCCGGAATCATTTTCATAGGCGCGGGCCAGTTGTTGTTCAAAGGTGGCTGCATCGGTTTTCTCGAACACGACCGGAGCGGCCACGATGCGCCGCGCCTCTAGCAGCGCCTGCGGGTTCGGATCGTCGCGGTAGAGCAGGCGCACCGGGTTCTCGGTACCCGGCACCACCAGCACACCGTAGCGCTTGGCAAAACCGAAAGGCAGGCGACGCACTGCTGCCTGGCCAGCCTCGGCATGCGTAGCACTATTGTCCATTACCGCCGCATCAGTCATAAGGCTTTACTGCGGCTGCACCGGGGCAGGTTCCGGCGCAGCCGTCGTCTTGGCGTCGCCATGGTCATGCGGCCAGCTGTCCAGTTCTGGCAGCGACCGCTTGATCCGCAGCATATCCTGCCGTTCCCGGTCGTTGAAGGAGCGCTGCGTGTCACGCAATGAGTCGTAATAAGTCGCGGTTTTCTCCGCCACTTCGGCATCGTCTTTCAGGATGCGCGGGTGGATGAAAACCATCAGGTTTTTCTTGACCGTGGACTTGGATGTGCCTTTAAACAGGCGACCGAGAACCGGAATCCTGTTGAGGAAGGGCACACCGTCATCCGAAACCTGTACCTCATCCCGCATCAAGCCGCCCAGCACAAGCACATCGTTATCACGCACCAGCGCCGTGGTCTTGATCTCGCGCTTGTTGGTGATGATATCGGAAGCTCCATCCTCGCCACCGACATTGGCCGACTCGTTGATGCTTTCAACTTTCTGTTCGATTTCCAGGGTCAGGATACCTTCCTGGTTGATGCGCGGCGTCACTTTCAATTCGACACCGATATCCTGACGATCAATCTGCACAAAATCATTGTTGTAAATGGAATTCGTATTGCTGTTGCCATTGCCGGTAACTGCAGTGTTGTTGTAGCGCTCGACACCCGTCTTGAACGGCACGCTTTCACCCACGAGGATACTCGCCTCCTCGTTATCCAGCGCAATTACTGTCGGCGTGGAGAGGACATTGGCATTGGCATCCTTTTCCAGCGCACGCACGAGGCCACGCAGCGTGCCATCACGGAAATAACCGATACTCATACCGCCGACCGACAATTTGTCGAAATCCCCTTCAACCAGCGCCGAAGCCTTGTTGGTAGGAAATATTCCCAGTGCCTCGACGCCATCATTGCCGCGCGTGCCCCAGAACACACCGATTTCGCGACTGACATCCTCGCTCACCTCGACGATCAACGCCTCAACCAGTACCTGCTGGCGACGGATGTCGAGCTTGGCGATGACACCCTTCATCGTGTTCAGCATCGAAGGCGGCGCAGTGATGACCACGGCATTGGTCTGTTCCAGTGCCTGCACGTTGACTTCCACTTCCTGCGGGCCACCGCCCTCCTTGCCTCCGGATCCTTTGGCGCTGCCGCCAATACCTTCAAGGATCGGCTGGATGTCTTTCGCCGTAATGTAATTCAGGTAGACCACCTGGGTATTGCCATCGCCAGCCAGCGGCAGGTCGAGTTTCTCGATCAGCTTTTTCATCTGCATGCGCATGACCGGGTCACCGGTCATCAGGATGCTGTTGGAACGTTCGTCCGAGGTGATATTCAACGCCATTGATGGTGCCGCATCCTTACCGCCGCCGGTCTTCTGCACCAGCTCGGAAAGGATCTTTGCCACATCCTTGGCGCTGGCATACTCCAGCTTGATGATCTCGATATCGATGGTGCCAGCCTGGTCGATGCGGCCAACAATATCGACGATCTGGTCAATGTTGCCGGAACGGTCGGCGATGATCAGCGTATTGGTTTCCGGGTAGGCCGCGAAGTGGGCACTGCTGGGTGTCAGCGGCTTCAGCAGCGAAATCAGCTGGGTCGCCGCCAGGTTTTTCACCTTGACGATGCGGACGACCATGTCCTCCCTGCCCGGCTTGCCGCTGCCATCAGCCAAGGGGATCTTTTCCGTCTTGGCTTCCGGCTCCGGCAGGATCTTCACGGCGTCATCACTTTCCATCACCGCCAGGCCATTCACCTGCAGCGCGGACAGGAAAACCTGCCAGGCCTCCTCGTGCGTCATCGGCTCACCAGCCACCACCGTGATCTTCTTGCCCGTCACACCAGGATGCACAATGATGTTTTTCTGCGTCAGGTCTGAAGCCCAGCGGATCACATCCTTGACGTCGGCATTGTCAAAAGCGATGGTGATTTTCTGGTCAGCTGGCGCCGGATTGCCTGCAGCAGGCGCTGGAGTCTGTGCTTGTGTCTGGGTAACCATCATCACCGCACCCAATAACAGCGCAGCGCCTTGCAACCTGGCTTTGACCATCTTGTTCCTGTCCTGTCTTTTCATCGGGCGTCTCTAGTTTTTTTGTTGGGCCTTCAGCTATTCCGAACCGGGCGCTTTCTGCTGCTGGCGGGGTGTGCGCTGTAACCTTTCCCGCAAGGTGAGGCCCTTCTCGCTTCCCGCAGGCCTGCCGGGTTCCTGTCGCCTGGCTACTGGCACCTGGCCAGTGGGGCTTGTTTCAATGCGCCCCGCTGCAGGAGCCGGCTTCGGCGCAGCAACAGGGGCAGAATCCGCTGGTGAGGTCACTGAAGGTGGAGCGATCACCCCGAATCCCGTCAATGCGGTCTTGATCTGGTTAGCGCTGCCCTCGCCGGCCTTCGGAAAGCCAAGCGTCTCATAGCGGTTTTCCCGTTTCAGTACGACGGAATCATCCTTCACTTCGTGCAGCACAGCACCGCCGGGAATATTGTCGCCCACGTAATAGCGCCGGGTCTGTTTCTCGGCCTCGATCAGAGCACTTGCCCTGGACGGGTCACTGTCGGTGATAGCACCCACCAACAGCAATTTCAGGTCAGTTTTCGGCAATTCTGCAGGCGCGGGTGGCTCAGCAGGCTTCGCAGCCGGGTTGCCAAAAAGGTGCAAGGCAGCGACCTGCTCCAGCCCCATCCTGCCCTCATGGCTTTCGGCCGCGCGCAATTTCAATGATTGCTCATCGATGAAATCGCCACGGCGGACACCCCACAGGCCATACACCTGCCAGGCAAAGGCAAGCAGCATCAGCAGCACACCCGCAGCCAAGACGACCAACCTCGACAACAGCACGCGATCAGCCATCGACACACCGGGTAACACTGCTATTGCCTTGGATATCCAATCACTTATCCCTGAACTGCAATGATAAAAAGGAGCTGATTATACGCATTGGCCGCAACCGGCAACAGCTTGTGACCGGAAGAACCCGGAAAAGTTCGGGGAATGGGCGCTCAGGACACGGCCTTCGGGCACAGCCGGTGGAAATTGGCCCAGACAGTCTCCGCCAGCCGCTCCAGCGGCTCGCCGCGCAACTCTGCGACAAAATGGTAGACATCCGCCACAAAGGCAGGTTCATTCGGCTTGCCCCGATGGGGAACCGGTGCCAGCCAGGGGGCATCCGTCTCCAGCAGCAGGCGATCCGGCGGCACACGTCGGGCCACCTCACGCACATTGTCAGCGTTGCGGAAGGTGACAATGCCCGAGATCGAGATGTAATAGCCCAGGTCGAGCGCCTGGTTAGCCATATCCCAGTCCTCGGTAAAACAGTGCAGGACACCGGCGGCACAGGAATCGGCAGCGCGAATGGCAGCGATGGTCTCCTCCCGTGCCTGGCGGGTATGGACCACCACCGGCAATGACAGCGATTTTGCCAGCTGCAGATGGGCATCGAAGCTCTCGCGCTGGGCGTGCTTCACCGCCTCGTCATCATGGCCCTCATGGTAAAAATCCAGGCCAGTCTCGCCGATCGCCACCACTTTCGGCTGCGCGGCCAGCGCTGCCAACCGCTCCATCACTGCGGGAAGGTTACCGGACAGGCGCGCATCAGCCGGATGGTATTCCGAGCCGCCGAACTCGGAGGGGTGGATGCCGACAGCTGCGTAAACTTCCGCAAAACTATCGGCAATGGCGACCACACCATCGATATTGTCGAGGCCGATACCGATGCACAGCATGCGCCGGACATCACGTTCGGCTGCCGCCCGCAAGGCAGCAGCCAGGTCGCCGCCAAAGGAATCAAGCCTGAGCTTGTCGAGGTGACAGTGAGAATCGAGGAACAAGACCGGTTACATCGTATGGGTAGCGCGATCCGATTCCAGGGAGCCGGCCAGGTAGGTCTCGATCTTGCGCTGGACAATATTGTCGGGATCGTTGAACTGGACGCCAATGCCGGCAGCACGGTTGCCTTGCGCACCCATCGGCGTCATCCAGATCACCTTTCCGGCCAGGGGCAATTTCTCGGCTTCTTCCATCAGCGTGAGCAGCATGAACACTTCATCGCCCAACTTGTATTTCTTGTTGGTGGGGATAAACAAGCCGCCGCCTTGGACGAACGGCATGTAGGCAGCATACAGCACTGCCTTGTCCTTGATGGTCAATGACAGAATGCCCTTACCGGCACCACCGACTCCGATCATGAATCACCCGCTCGTGAAAACTTCATACTGCCAGTTAGCCTAGCGACTTGGCCAGACAGCGTCAAACTGCCTTACAGGGCCGCCAGAATGGCCTCGGCAGAGGATTTTTCCAGTGCCACACCATCCACATTGAGCAGCTCGACCACGCCGTTGTTGACGATCATGGCAAAGCGCTTGCTGCGGGTGCCCATGCCGAAGCCGCTGGCATCCAGGTCTAGTCCCAGAGCGCGGGTCAGCTCGGCATTGCCATCGGCCAGCATCAGGATGTGCTCTGCATTCTGCGACTTGCCCCAGGCACCCATGACGAAGGCATCATTGACTGCCATACAGGCAACCGTATCGACCCCTTTCGCCTTGATGGCATCAACATTGACGACAAACCCGGGCAGGTGGGCGGCCGTGCAGGTAGGCGTGAAGGCACCAGGCACCGCGAACAGCACCACCTTCTTGCCATTGAAGATTTCATCAGTGGTGATATCTGCTGGCCCCTTGTCGGAGGCGTACTTCAGCTTGATGGAGGGAATCTTGTCACCGACGGCGATAGTCATGGGCTGCTCCTGTCTGGAATGATGGGCGATATTACCGGATCACGGCCCCGAACAAAAACGCCGGCTTGTGGCCGGCGTTTTGCTGGATCAGGTACCGCTCGATATCAGCATGTTGCGGATATGGCCGATGGCCTTGGTCGGGTTGAGGCCTTTCGGGCACACATCGACGCAGTTCTGGATGCCGTGGCAGCGGAACACGCTGAACGGATCATCCAGCTTGGCCAGGCGCTCCTCACGGGCCGTGTCGCGGCTGTCCACCAGGAAGCGGTAGGCCTGAATCAGGCCTGACGGTCCAATGAACTTGTCAGGGTTCCACCAGAATGACGGACACGCGGTGGAGCAGCAGGCGCACATGATGCACTCGTACAAGCCGTCGATCTTCTCGCGGTCTTCCGGTGATTGCTTGCGTTCCTTGGCCGGCGCCGGCGTGTCGTTGATCAGGTACGGCTGCACCTTCTCGTACTGGCGATAGAACATGCTCATGTCGACGACCAGGTCGCGGATGACCGGCAGGCCAGGCAGCGGGCGGACGACGATCTTCGGTGGCAGGCTCGCCAGGTTGACCAGGCAGGCCAGACCGTTCTTGCCGTTGATGTTCATGCCATCCGAGCCGCAGATGCCTTCGCGGCAGGAGCGGCGGAAGCTCAGGGTCTCGTCCAGCTTTTTCAGCTTGATCAGGGCATCCAGCAGCATGCGCTCGGAACCGTCGAGCTCGAGCTCGTAGGTCTGCATGTACGGCTCTTTGTCCTTGTCCGGATCGTAGCGGTAGACTTCAAAAATACGCTTGTTGCTCATCTCTATAACCTCTCGAAACCCGGGATCAGAAAGTGCGCGCCACCGGCGGCACGGATTCGGCCGTCAGCGGTTTCATCTGCACCGGCTTGTACTCCAGACGGTTGCCGTCCTTGAACCACAGCGTGTGTTTCATCCAATTCTGGTCATCGCGGTTCGGGCAGTCATTATGCGCGTGTGCACCACGTGACTCCTTGCGCGCTGCTGCAGAAATGATCGTCGCCTTGGCCACCTCGATGAGGTTGTCCAGCTCCAGCGCCTCGATGCGGGCCGTATTAAACACATTGGACTTGTCTTTGAGGTGGATATGCGGGATGCGCTTCTCCAGCTCAAGCACTTTCTGCACGCCTTCGTCCATCAGCTTCTGGGTGCGGAACACACCGGCGTGGGCCTGCATGTCGCGGCGCAGGTCGTTGGCGATATCCTGTGCGTATTCGCCGCCCTTGGTGTTGTTCAGGCGATCAATACGCGCCAGCGTCGCATCCAGCGCGTCTTTTGGCAGTGACTTGTGTGCTGCCGGTGCGTTGCGCACGGCTTCAATGATGTGATTACCGGCTGCCTTGCCGAACACGATGAGGTCCAGCAGTGAGTTGGTGCCAAGGCGGTTGGCGCCATGCACCGACACACAGGCGCACTCGCCGATCGCGTAGAAACCATTCACCACGCTGCGATAGTCACCGTTCTTGGGCACGACCACCTGGCCATGCATGTTGGTGGGAATACCGCCCATCTGGTAGTGGATAGTCGGCACGACCGGAATGGGCTCCTTGGTGGCATCGACATTGGCAAAGTTGTGGCCAATCTCGTAGACCGAGGGCAGGCGTTTCATGATGGTGTCGACGCCCAGGTGCGTCAGGTCGAGCACGACATAGTCCTTGTTCGGGCCACAACCGCGGCCTTCCTTGATTTCCTGATCCATCGAGCGCGACACGAAATCACGCGGCGCGAGGTCTTTGAGGTTCGGCGCGTAGCGTTCCATGAAGCGCTCACCGGCCGCGTTGCGCAGGATACCGCCTTCACCGCGGCAACCTTCCGTCAGCAGTACGCCGGCACCGGCCACACCGGTCGGGTGGAACTGCCAGAACTCCATATCCTGCAGCGGGATACCAGCGCGCGCAGCAATGCCGAGACCGTCGCCGGTATTGATGTAGGCGTTGGTCGATGCCGCGTAAATGCGGCCAGCGCCACCGGTAGCAAACAATGTGGTCTTGGCGTGGAAGACCGAGACTTCACCAGTCTCCAGCTCCATCGCCACCACGCCAAGCACATCGCCTTCGGCATCGCGCACAAGATCCAGTGCAATCCACTCGACGAAGAACTGCGTCTTAGCCTGCAGGTTCTTCTGGTAAAGGGTGTGCAGCAGCGCATGGCCGGTACGGTCCGCGGCAGCACAGGCGCGCTGCACCGGCTTTTCGCCGTAGTTGGAGGTGTGGCCGCCGAAAGGACGCTGGTAGATGGTGCCGTCCGGGTTGCGGTCAAACGGCATGCCCATGTGCTCAAGCTCGTACACCACCTTGGGCGCTTCCTGGCACATGAATTCGATCGCGTCCTGGTCGCCCAGCCAATCCGAACCTTTGACCGTGTCGTAGAAGTGGTAGTGCCAGTTGTCATCACTCATGTTGCCGAGCGAGGCGCCGATACCGCCCTGCGCCGCCACCGTGTGCGAACGGGTCGGGAACACTTTCGTCAGCACGGCGACCTTGAGGCCAGCCTGGGCCAGTTGCAGCGAGGCGCGCATGCCGGCGCCACCGCCACCAACGATGACCGCATCAAACGTCAGCGTACGGATATTGTTTGCATGTACAGCGGCAGCCATCTCACACTCCCCACACGATTGCCAGACCCCAGAGGGTATAAACCACCAGCAGGCCGATGGCAGCGATTTCAAACACCAGACGCAATGCCGTGGCTTTCGGCCCCAGCAGGCGCACGGTGACATAGTCCGTCAGCACGGCCCAGATGCCGATCCAGGCATGCGCCACCACCGACAGCAAGGTCACGGTATTGAAGATTTTCATGCAGGTCAGCTGGTGCAGCGCCTGCCAGGTGGCAAAATCGACACCCGGGTTAGCAACCAGCCAGCCCACGATAAAAAAGAAATAAGCGGCAATGATGACGCCGCTGACGCGTTGCACCAGCCAGTCTGACAGGCCGCTGCGACCGAAACTTGTGACTGCCCTTACCATACCCACACCCCCGCCAGCAGGATACCGACCACAGCGATCACCAGTACCAGTGTCGCCCCGCGCTTGCCGCCTTCCAGCGTCTCGCCAATGCCCATGTCCATGATCAAGTGCTTGATACCCGCCAGCAGGTGGTAGATCACCGCAGCCAGCACCGCCCACATCAGCAGCTTCATCGGCAGAGACGCCAGGCAGGCCTGCACCGCCGCAAAGTCCTCGGCGGACTTCAGCGAGTAGGCGAGCAAGCCGAGCAGGATGCCGAATGCGCCGATCAGCGCCACACCGGAAACCCGGTGCAGGATGGAGACATAGGCGGTGATCGGCAGCCGGATGGTGCCGATATCCAGGTTCACAGGTCGTTTATCAATCACAGGAAACCCCCGGGGTCAAAGTCGGCGCGGATTATAGGGGCATGACTTTTACATGACAAACCAGATAAGGTCGCAATCGCTGCCTGGCCGTGCCTGCCTGCGCGCAGAAGTGCTTGTTTGCGGAAAGCCGCAGGCTCCGGGCGAGGCGCTGCCATTTCATTGACAATGACCCGAATCTCCCTATAGTTGTGCTGTTTCTGCATGCCCCGCTTGTGTGCAGTTTTTTTGCAGGCCCCCGGCCAATCCACCTGATGTTTGCCTGCCGTTCTCTGGCTCAGGAGCTGTCCCATGACTGAAAAGAAAGCCACCCTCACTATCGATGGTCGCGACCCTATTAGCCTGCCCATCAGGTCCGGCACCATTGGCCCGGACGTCATCGACGTGCAGAACATCCTTGCCCAGGGTGGCCAGTTCACCTACGACCCGGGCTTCATGGCCACAGCAGCCTGTGAATCGAAAATCACCTTTATCGACGGCGACAAGGGCATCCTGCTGCACCGCGGTTACCCGATCGAGCAGCTGGCCGAGGAATCCGACTACCTCGAAACCTGTTACCTGTTGCTGAAAGGCGAGCTGCCTGATGCCAAGCAGAAAGCCGATTTCGAGGCCCGTGTCACCCAGCACACGATGGTGCACGACCAGATCCGCAAGTTCTTCGAAGGTTTCCGCCGCGATGCCCACCCGATGGCCGTGATGTGCGGTGTCGTCGGAGCCCTTTCCGCCTTCTACCATGACTCCCTGGACGTGACTGACGCCGAGCACCGGGAGTCGGTTGCCATCCGCCTGATCGCGAAAATGCCGACAATTGCGGCGATGTGCTACAAGTACAACATCGGCCAGCCGTTCATCTACCCGGAAAACAACCTCGATTACGCCTCCAATTTCCTGCGCATGATGTTTGCCGTGCCGGCTGACGAGTATGAAGTGAACCCTGTGCTCGCCAAGGCCATGGACCGCATCTTCATCCTGCACGCCGACCACGAGCAGAATGCTTCCACCTCCACTGTGCGCCTCGCCGGCTCTACCGGTGCCAACCCTTATGCCTGTATCGCTTCCGGTATCGCGGCACTGTGGGGACCGGCCCACGGCGGCGCCAACGAAGCCGTGCTGCAGATGCTCGATGAAATCGGCGATGTGAAGAATGTCGACAAGTACATCGCCAAGGCCAAGGACAAGAACGACAACTTCAAGCTGATGGGGTTCGGCCACCGCGTGTACAAGAACTTCGACCCGCGCGCCAAGGTGATGAAGAAGACCTGCGACGAGGTGCTTGGCGCTCTCGGTATCAACGACCCGCAACTCGAACTGGCCATGCGCCTGGAAGAGATTGCCCGCTCCGACAGCTACTTTATCGAGAAGAAACTGTACCCGAACGTGGATTTCTACTCCGGCATCATACTGAAGGCGATCGGCATCCCGACCAGCATGTTCACCGTGATCTTCGCCCTGGCGCGCACGGTCGGCTGGATCTCGCACTGGAACGAGATGCTGTCATCCCCTTACAAGATCGGCCGTCCGCGCCAGCTGTATACAGGCAGCCCGCAGCGTGACTTCGTGCCGCTGACCAAACGCTGAGCCGGGAGCATCCTTATGACGCAGCCACTGTTTGATCGCATCGGCGGCATGGAGGCCATCATGGCCGCCACCGACCTGTTCTACGAAAAAGTGGCTGCCGACCCGGTCACCAGCCGTTTCTTTGATGACGTGAACATGCCCAACCAGGTGCAGAAAATGGTGGCGTTCATGACCTGGGCTTTCGACGGCCCCAGCGAGTACAAGGGCCGCGACTTGCGTTCGGCGCACAAGCACCTCGTCGCAGAACAGGGGCTTGGCGACGAGCATTTCGATGCCGTGGCGAAGCACCTTGTCGCCACACTGCAGGAACTGAACGTGCCGCAGGCACTGATCGACGAGGCTGTCGGCATCGTCGCCACTACCCGTGATGAAGTTCTCGACCGCTGAGGGATCGCCATGCAACTGATCTTTGATCGCATCTGCATCCAGAAGCCGGACAGCTCCCAGGAGTGCTTTGATCCCGCTGCCTTCGCCAGGGTTCCGTTATCCGAACGCATCAAGTGCGTGCTGGAGAAGCGCATCAGTTTTTTCAACCAGGGCTTGCAACTCGATTCGCGCGAAGCGCTGAGAAACTATCGTGAGTGGTCAGCCACACTGCGCAGTTGATGCGCTAACCTGACCTGACAAAAAAAGCCCGGCAATGCCGGGCTTTTTTATTATGCGCGATGGCGTTGCGGTTTACAGATCCGCCCCGGAGAACAGCTGCACTGAACCCGCGTCCTTGCGCACCGGATCCGCCGGGATATCATCGCCGCTGGCACCGACCAGCAGATCGGCCTTGCCGTCGCCATTGATGTCACCGGCGCTGCAGGCCATGCCGAAGTAGTCCTTCGACGCGCCACCATACAGCTTGGTGATGTCGGCAAACCCGTCCCCATCCCAGACCGTGACACTACCGGTATCCTTGACGAGCTGCGCCATGTCATCGTCATCCTTCGCTGCACCGCCGATGATGTCGGCGTGACCATCACCGTTAACATCGCCGGCAGCCACGCTGGTACCGAGATTCGCCCTGGCCCTGTCACCGAATTTCCGCACCAGCAGGTTGCCCGTGGCACCCGAGTACACCGACACGCTGCCGGCATCCTTCAAGACGATACCGCTTGAGTCGTCAGCCGGCGCACCGACAATCACATCGTCGCGGCCGTCGGCATCAACATCACCAACTGCCACGGCAGCACCGAAGCGCGATTTCACTGTAGAGCCAATTTCTGACAAGAAAGGTAGCGGGTCATTACTCGGCAGACCGTCGCCGGCATTGGCAAGTACTGACAACACGAGAATGTCCGATGACAGATCATACACTGCGACACTACCTTCACCCGGAGCCCCCACCACCACATCATCACCCGCTACCGCATTGATTGCACCAACTGCAATGCCAGTACCAAATCGTGCATTGTCTGCCGCACCGTAAATAGTCAGCCGCTTGGGTAATAACGGCCCGGAAAAAACTGTAACGCTGCCCCCGCGTACGACGCCGTTATCTAAGTCACTGTCTTTCGGGGCACCCACCAGCAGATCAAGCTTGCCATCGGCATTGATATCGCCCACAACCACCGCACTACCGAACAAGGCACCAGGCTGTTCACCACGAAAAACTTGCTGGCGCGCGCCATCAGGGCCGTACAATACGGTGACGCTGCCGGCATCTTTCGCAACCACCGCCAAGTTGTCAGCCTTTGGTGCGCCGACCACCACGTCATCAAAGCCATCGCCATCGACATCGCCACCGCCAGCCACGGCAAAGCCCATCGCATCTTTTGCCTTGCTGCCTTCAATCGACATCAGCTCGGCGCCATTGCGGCCGGAAATCACCACCGCCATGCCGGCATCTTTCAGCAGCACCGGCGACAGCACATCGTGCTTCGGAATGCCGATCACGTAATCGCCATAACCATCCGCATCGACATCACCGGCGAATGCGACTGCCGCGCCAGTGTTGTCCTTGCTGACGCCGCTGGTCACGCCCGGCATTGGCAGCGGATCGCCACAGGCATCACCGGTGCCGTCTTCGTCGTAATCGAGCTGGCTGGCGTTACTGACTGAAGGACAGTTGTCAGCCGCATCCGCGATCGTGTCATTGTCATCGTCGGGATCGGCGTTGTTGCCGATGCCGTCACTGTCACTGTCGGTAGTTTCTGTCGGGTCATTCGGGAAAGCATCCTGCGCATCCGGTGTGCCGTCGCCGTCAGTATCGGTGAGCACAGGCGCGACCAGCGGGTCGGTGTCATCACAGTCATTGGTGCCATCGCCATCCGTGTCGCGCAGCAGCTGCCAGCCCATGTCGCAGAAAGCCGCCGAGGCCAGCGTGCTGTCTTCGGGAGATTCGGCAATCGGCTCCATGACTTCATGCTCGTTGGTGTCATAGAACAGCGAAACATCGAAATGGCTGGTGGAAGAACCCTGCTCGTAGGCAGACGGCGCATAGATGCGCGCCTTGCCGGCCGTGGTGCCCGCCTGCAGCAGGCTGACCATCGACGTGGTCTTGCTGCCGTTCCAGACGAGGTTGTGGTTGTTGAGGATGGACGCGGCGCGCTCGCCCGCTGTCATCGCCTTCCAGCTCTTGCCGGTGCTGTTGTCGAGCAGGAAGGTGCTGTAGTTGTCGATCAAGCCTCCATTAAGCTTGCCGTCATTTTTGATTAAAGAGAGAAAACCGAGACCGTGCATGAACTCGTGCACGGCGGTGCTGATGAAATCGACCTGGCCGAACGCCGGGTTGTGATCAGTGCCGAAATACCAGGTCACGCCGCCGAGGCAGCCGCTGTTGCCGAGGTTGTGGTTGAATTCAGCCTGGATATGCACGCTGTCATCCATCGCAGCGGCATGACCCATATCAGCCGCCTGAGCAGCCACATACCAGACATTACTTTGCGGAGCACCAGGAAAATTTGCATATGCTCCCGAGTCTGTTCTTGACAGCCCGGCAAAACCCAACACGGCACTAAAATCCGTGCACTGCAGCGCCGTAAACGACACGCTGACCTTGATGTTCTGCTTGAAGTCGATGACCTGCTCGATCTCGGCTGCGGCGGCATTCAAAGCCGCCAGGCGCTCGGGCGTGACATTGCTGCCGGGAATGAACGTGATACCGGCGTTGGCAACACCGAAAGGCGCCAACAGCAGCACCAGCAGCGCAGAACGTGCGATCAGTTGCCTCATGGTTGTTGTTCTCCTGTCGTCGCCGTTGGAGTTGCCGATTCAGTTGCCGGTGCCTCCGGCGGCACCATGGATTCGCCGTGGTAGTTGACGCGCACCTTGCCATCCGGGCCGACAGTCGCCACCGGCACCGAACGGAAACGGTTGCCGAGCTTCATCTCCTTCGTGCCATCCGGGTGCTCGATAACCTCGCCATCCCCTTCTGCCGGCTTGCGGATCTCGCGGATGGCCTCGATGGTCTCCGGCGCCAGTTGCCCCGGCTCGTCGTCATGGCCGTGGCCATCGTCCGCCACCGGCGCGGCTGGCACGACTGCGGGAGCCAATGCCGGTTCTGCAGGCACAGGCGCAGCCTCTGCCGGCACCGGTTCAGGAACCGGATCGGACGGCTCGAACGGCGCCATCGGCGGTGCCGGTGCAACAGACACCGCCGGCTGGGGTTCGGCCACCTCCGTGGGCGGTTTTGCCGAAAAAATCCACGCAACGGCAGCGACTGCCGCCGCTATCGCCAACGCGATGACCGGAACTACCACTTTGCTGTTCACGCATTCACCTCACTGCTTGCAGTACAACAACGGCGTTTATCGGATACCTGCCGCTTCCTTGAGCATCGCACCATCATAATTGCTGTTGAGCGGCAAATTGATTTCGGTATCGACCGCCGGATTCAGTGGCTGGGTATCCACGATATCCGGCGCGCCGTCACCATCGTCATCGTGGTCGGCGTTGTTGCCGATGCCATCGCCGTCGGTATCCAGCCACTCCAGCGGGTTGGACGGGAAGGCATCGCTGCTGTCGGGCACGCCGTCACCATCGGTGTCGATCACGGCGGCGACCAGCGGATCGCTGTCATCACAGTCATTGATCGTGTCGCCGTCGGTGTCCTGCAGGATCGGCCAGCCCATGTCGCAGAACGCGACAATCGCCAGCGCGCTGTCTTCCGGGAAATCGGCGATCGGTTCCATCACCTCGTTGTCGCCATTGTCATACAGCAGCGACACATCAAAGTGGCTGGTGGAGGAACCGCTCTGGTACGTGGCCGGTGCGTACATCCGCGCCCTGCTGGCTGTGGTGCCGGCTTGTAACAGGCTGACCATCGACGTGGTCTTGGCACCGCTCCAGACCAGGTTGTTATTGTTGAGGATGGACGCGGCGCGCTCGCCGGCGGTCATATTCTTCCAGCTCTTGCCGGTGCTGTTGTCGTAGAGGAAGGTGCTGTAATTGTCGATCAGGCCGCTGTTGAGGTTACCGTCGCTGCCGATGAACGAGAGGAAGCCGAGGCCATGCATGAACTCGTGCACGGCAGTGCTGACGAAATCCACCTGGTTCCAGGCCGGGTTGTGGTCGGCACCGTAGTACCAGGTGATGCCATCGAGGCAACCGGTATTGCCGAGGTTATGGTTGAATTCGGCGGTGATATGTACCGCATCATCCACTGCATAGCTGATGCCCTCGTTGGCCACCTGCGCGGACACATACCAGGTGTTGGTCTGCGGCGCACCGGAAAAATTGGCATAGGCGGTATAGGGGCCGGCATAACCGAGTACCGCGCCGAACTGGCTGCAGGACAGCGCCGAAAACGACACGCTGACCTTGATGTTCTGCTGGATGTCGAGCAAACCCTGCAGCTCGTTGGCCGCCGCCTGCAAACCGGCCAGGCGCTCAGGCGTGACGTTGCTGCCGGCGATAAAGGTGATGGCGGCCTGGCTGTTGCTGGCGATACCCGACAGCAACAGGCTGGCGGCAATGACGAGACGCTTCATGGGGCTAGGCTCCTTCTTGTTGGTTTGCCAGTCGGGTGCTGACAACTATATAGCAGCCTGCACCGCATAGACTGTGCCGGAGGCGACAAAATACCACCTGTCACACATATATTTTCAATAGCTATCAAAACCATAAAAACAATCCATTTTACGAATCCATAAACCCCGCGTAGAGTGCGCCCATCGAACACTGACTTGCCCGAAGGAGACCCCCATGCTCGACGCCACCATCAAGGCCCAACTGGAACAGTACCTCGACCTGCTTGAGAACCCCATCGAGCTGGTGATGTCGCTCAATGACAGCGACACCTCACGCGAGCTGCAGGGCCTGCTGGCTGATATTGCCGCGATGTCGCCCAAGATCAGCTTGCGCCAGGCGCAGGACAGCAGCCTGCGCGCGCCATCGTTCAGCGTGGCCCGCCCCGGCGAGGAACCGCGCATCCGCTTTGCCGGCATCCCGCTCGGCCATGAGTTCACCTCGCTGGTCCTCGCCCTGCTGCAGACCGGCGGCCGCGCACCGAAGATCAGCGACGAGCAGATCGCGCAGATCCGGGCGCTGGAGGTGGATGCCGAGTTCGAAACCTGGATCTCGCTGTCGTGCCAGATCTGCCCGGAAGTGGTACAGGCACTCAACATCATGGCGGTGCTGAACCCGCGCATCAAACACACGATGATCGACGGCGCGCTGTTCCAGGACGAGGTGAACAGCCGCCAGATAATGGCCGTGCCGACCGTGTACCTGAACGGCGAGCAGTTCGGCCAGGGCCGCATCGAGCTCGATGAAATGCTGGCGAAACTCGATAAAGACAGCGCCGCGAAAGCCGCAGCAAAAATCGCGGAAAAGGCGCCGTTCGACATGCTCGTGGTCGGCGGTGGACCTGCTGGCGCTGCCGCAGCGATCTACGCTGCGCGCAAGGGCATCCGCACCGGTGTAGTCGCGGAGCGTTTCGGCGGCCAGGTGCTGGACAC
>CALMIC010000276.1 GCA_937864065.1 uncultured Cellvibrionales bacterium
AACGGTAGAACTCTCTTTCCAGCTGGCCGCGCTGTACAGCAGGCATATCCCTGAAAACACGTTCAAGATTCTGCCTGACCGTCTTGCGGCGATAGCGCACGACACGAAACAGCAGGAATGCCAGCAGCCCTGACAATGCATACAGCACACGCTCAGGCAATCGCGCCAACAGGCCGAGCAATGGTAAAACCCACATGGTCAATCCACGATTTCCCTGAAGCCGCGCTTGATGCCGCGCCCCAGATCCTGGAATCCTTCCTTGACCTGCTTGGCAGCCTTTTTCACCCGGTTTTCCTCTTTCTGTACTGCTGCATTGTCACCATCATCACCAGATGCCGGGTCGCCACCTCTTGCCGCACGGGCATCGGCCTCGCGCCTCAGCTCTATAACGCCCTGCAAAATCGCCTGCCGTTGTATCTCGTCAACCAGTTTTCGACTGGCCTGATCGAGGATTTCCGCCGCTGTCATGCCATTTTCGTTGGCACCCATATTCGCAAACTCAATCGCTGCAACAGAAAATCTCCTGGATTTTTGCGGATCTTCCAGGCTTTGGGCATTGATGGTGATGTCCTGCAGCAGCATGCGCCTGACGACAAACAATTGCCTTGTCATCTTGTCGCCCTCGCGCACATTGAGGCGGTCGCGCAATGACTCGCTAGCGGCAACAGACAATTGCTGGCGCAACAGGCGCAAGTTGCCTCCGGCCGTATCAACGTCATATGACAGTTCAATATTGGCTGCCACAACTGCATCAAGCGCAAGCACTTCCGGCATCATCGTCGTGCCTGCCGGCTCGGGCATGAATGTAACGGGCAACTGGAGGTCCAGCCGACCGACCCGGGCAACAGGAAAGCCTGTGGCGGCATAATCACCAACCGGAAATAGATCAATACCGGAAAAACTGGCGTGCCTGTTTTCCCAGGCAATAGCCGAATCCCGCACAGTCATGGCAGAACCCACCATGGCAGCACCATGCACACGCAGCATGTCCGCGAGGAAAACGGGCAGCCCACGCGTCACGCCAAACCATAGTATGCCCAGGGCAATCAGTGCCGCCAGCAGCAAACGGAACAAGAACTTCATAAAATGGCAGCCAGCCTGTTTGCTGTCAGCATTTTTTCACGCGGAATATCTGGTCGTGCTCAAGGGCAACGACCTTGACGCGGGAACCTGCAGGCATGTCCTCGTGAGCGGCAACTTCCCAGAAACTGTCATCGACGCGGATCTTGCCACGGCCATTTTCGATAGGATCACTGAGCGTGAATATCCGCCCGATGTACTGTGCACTGCGTTTGTTCAGCAAGGGCTCATCAACAACAGGCGGTCTCGCCTGATGATATTTCCACCAGAGGATGGCAGAAGCCACACTGGTGACCGAGAAAATCACCAGTTGCCACTGCCAGGCCAGTTCCGGCACCAGCAGTAACACCATCCCGGTAATACCGGCAGCAATACCGATCCATAACAGGTAGCCTCCTGTACCCGCCATTTCGGCCATCAGCAACACCAGTCCCAGTGCGAACCAGTGCCAGCTGGATATTTCAGCGAACCAGGACATCGGGTCAACCCCTTGTTTTTTCTGCCGGCGCCCGGACGCCTTTGAAGATCTCACTGATCCCGGCAACCGAGCCGATTACCTGCGACGCCTCCAGCGGCATCAGGATGACCTTGTTATTGTTGGCCGCCGCAAGCTTGCCAAGGGCATCAATGTATTTTTGTGCCACAAAGTAATTGACGGCCTGGATATCCCCCTTGGCAATAGCCTGCGACACCATATGGGTCGCCTTGGCTTCGGCTTCCGCTTCGCGCTCCCGCGCCTCTGCCTGCAGGAAGGCGGCCTGCCGCTCACCTTCAGCCTTGAGGATCTGGGCTTGCTTGAGGCCATCGGCCTCCAGGATCTCCGCCTGTTTCTTGCCTTCAGCCTCGAGTACGAGCGCCCGCTTTTCACGCTCGGCCTTCATCTGGTTGGCCATGGCGTCCACCAGGTCACGAGGTGGCGTTATATCCTTGATTTCAATACGGGTAACCTTGATCCCCCAGGGATTGGTAGCCTGGTCGACCGTGCGCAAAAGCCGCTCATTGATTTCGTCACGCCGCGACAACATCTCGTCCAGCTCCATCGAGCCAAGCACCGTACGGATGTTGGTCATGGTCAGGTTGCGGATCGCGAGTTCTAGGTCCGCGATCTCATAAGAAGCCTTGGCGGCATTGATCACCTGGTAAAAACAGACTGCATCGATCTTGACCATGGCATTGTCAGCACTGATGACTTCCTGGGGCGGGATGTCCAGCACCTGCTCCATCATGATCACCCGCTGGCCTATGCGATCTATAAAGGGAATGATGAAATTGAGGCCCGGACTGAGCGTCAAGGTATAGCGCCCGAAGCGTTCGACGGTCCATTCATACCCCTGGGGTACAAAACGGATACCCTGCTTGACCAGATAGAGCGCAAAGGCACCCAGCAACCATGGCACCAATTGGGAAATTGTCATCTGTAAGGCTCCTAATACAATCCAGACCGGTATTTGAGTCCGTCTGGAATACTAGCAGCTTTGGGGAGCCATGGCAGTTGCTGTCACGGGTGTTCCAAATTGAGCCCGCCTGGCATACAATGCTCGCCCTTTCTGTCGCGCCCAGCGGGCGAGGCCAGGAGCACAGGCGTCTGGCGCCAGTTTTTTGAGAGTGAAAACATATGGTTACGATCCGTTTGTCACGCGGGGGCTCCAAGAAGCGCCCGTTCTACCACCTGGCAGTCACCGACTCGCGCAACGCGCGTGACGGCAGCTTCATCGAACACGTGGGCTTTTTCAACCCGATCGCCCGCGGACAGGAAGAGCGCCTGCGCCTTGACCGCGAACGCATTGCATTCTGGGTCAGCCGCGGCGCCCAGCTGTCTGACCGGGTAGCCCAGCTCGTGCGCGAAAAAGCAGCCTGAGTCCAGCTGCTGTCGCCGGCATGGGTGTCCACAAAACTATTGCGGGCAAACTGGCCGGCGTTTACGGCATCAAGGGCTGGGTGAAAGTTCACTCGTATACAGAGCCTGCCGAAAACATTTTCCGTTACCAGCCATGGTATCTGGCTGATCGGGACGGCAATCTGACAGGGAATATCCTGGAAGTTGACGAATTTCGTGCCCATGGCAAAGGCCTGGTGGCGCATATAAAGGGTATTGACGATCGCGACGAAGCCGGCCTGTTGTGCCAGCGCCTGGTAGCGGTCGAGATGGATGCCCTGCCCCCGCTGCCCGAGGGAGAATACTACTGGCAGCAATTGGTGGGTATGGCTGTCTGGAGCCAGTTCGACCAGCACCGTGATAAGCCGGTCTTGTTGGGGCAAATCAGGGAGCTGATGGAAACCGGAGCCAACGATGTACTGTTGGTCGCCCCTTGTGAAGGCAGTATTGACCAGCGCGAAAGGCTGCTCCCTTATGTGGATGCCTGCGTACTGGGAGTGGATCTGGCTGCTGGCACGATGCTGGTGGACTGGGATCCGGAATTCTAGGCGAGGGCATGCTGGTGAAACTGGGTGTAGTGACACTGTTTCCCGAGATGTTCAGCGCCGTGAAGGATTATGGTATCAGCAGCCGCGCTTTCGGGAGCGGGCTGGTGACACTGGAATGCTGGAACCCGCGGACATTCACGCAGGACCGGCATCAAACCGTGGACAGCCGCCCTTATGGCGGCGGCCCCGGAATGGTGATGATGGTAGAGCCATTGCGAGCTGCGCTGCAGGCTGCGCGCACATCCCTGCCTAAAGCCAGGGTGCTCTACCTCTCGCCGCAAGGCAAGCCATTCAACCAGGCTGCCGCCTGTGAGATGGCGCAGCAGGAAGAACTGGTTCTGCTTTGCGGCCGCTATGAAGGCATCGACGAACGGCTGCTGCAGCTGGAAGTCGATGAGGAGTGGTCGATTGGCGACTACGTGCTGTCCGGCGGTGAATTGCCGGCCATGGTGCTGATCGATGCAGTGGTTCGGCTGCTGCCCGGCGCACTCGGGCACGACCAGTCGGCCGCCCAGGACTCGTTCAGTAACGGGCTGCTCGACTGTCCCCACTATGCGAGGCCGGAGATTTATGAAGGCATGGCTGTCCCACCGGTTCTACTCAGTGGGCACCATGAGGCAATACGCCGCTGGCGCCTGCAGCAAGCACTGCTGCGCACCCGCCAGCGACGACCCGATTTACTGGCGGGTAGGGAACTGGGCAAGGAAGAGGCCCGGTTACTGCAGCTGGCAGATCAACAGAAAAACTAGCCCGCATCGCTTGCAGGCTGCCAGAAGAAGATTGACAATTTGCGCCCGCGTGAGCGGCCATATCCCCAGGAGCACTGACATGAGCAACAGCAAGATTATCGCCGCCATTGAGGCAGAACAGATGACCCGGGCTTTGCCCACGTTTGCCCAGGGCGACACAGTGGTCGTTAACGTCAAGGTCAAGGAAGGCAACCGCGAGCGCGTCCAGGCCTTTGAAGGCGTCGTCATCGCCAAGCGCAACCGCGGGCTGCACTCGGCCTTCACAGTGCGCAAGATTTCCCATGGCGTCGGCGTGGAGCGTACCTTCCAGAGCCACAGCCCACTGATTGCCAGCGTGGATGTGAAGCGCCGCGGTGATGTCCGCCAGGCCAAGCTCTACTACCTGCGCAACCTCAGCGGCAAGGCTGCCCGTATCAAGGAAAAGCTGAACTAAGGCCACAAGGCGACTCCGGTCGCCTTTTTTGTTTCCGGGCACCATGCCAGCCAACGCCAGGGAATTTCCCCTTGTCCAGGCCTACCTTGAGAATGCCTGGCTGGAAAAGGGCCTGGGCAAACTGACCCTGGCGTCTTACGGCAGTGACCTGTCGCTGTTTGCCCGTTGGCTGGCACAAGATGGCCTATCGCTCGAGCAGGCCACCCGTATAGAAATCCAGTCCTACCTGGCCCATTTGCTGGCCAGCGGCGGCAAGGCCAGCTCTACCGCACGCTTCCTGTCCTGCGCACGCGGCTTCTACCGCTTCCTCTTGCACGAGAAGCTGGTCAGCCAAGATCCCACTCTCGATATTGATCGACCTCGCCTGGGCAGGCCGCTGCCGAAATTCCTCACCGAAAGCGAAGTGGAAAGACTGCTGGCGGCACCAGACCCGGAAAATCCCGTAGGCCTGCGTGATCGCGCGATGCTCGAACTCCTGTATGCCTGTGGCCTGCGTATTTCCGAACTCACCAGCCTGACTATCGGCACCCTGAACCTGCGCCAGGGCGTGGTTCGCGTGATGGGCAAGGGCAGCAAGGAACGCCTGATCCCGATGGGCGAAGAAGCCCTGGCATGGCTGACCCGATACAACGCGGAGGCTCGCCCGGTTCTACTGGATTACCAGCCCGCTGAAATCCTCTTTCCCAGCACCCGCGGGCAGATGATGACACGCCAGACCTTCTGGCACCGGGTCAAGCTGTACGCAAAGCAGGCGGACATCCGCACACCGATCTCGCCCCACACCCTGCGCCATGCCTTTGCCACCCACCTGCTGAATCGCGGCGCGGATCTGCGTGTGGTGCAGTTACTGCTGGGGCACAGTGACTTGTCCACCACCCAGATTTATACTCATATTGCTAGGGCACGCATGCAGGCGCTGCATGCACAACACCATCCGCGCGGATAATTTCCGGGAACTTGTGCTGCCTCTCGCAGCCAAACACACCAGCGATACTCGCAGAACAAACATCAAAAGGTGAATCCATGAAAAAATTGATTGCTGCACTGCTCTCCGCCAGCGCCCTGCTTGCCTCGATCTATGCACAAGCTGCGCCAGTAGATCCACAGCAGGCGGCCACCCTGCGTACGGCCCTGCAAAAAGCCAGACCCGGCCTCAGTGTCGGCGAGATCCGCGCCAGCAATGTCGCAGGATTGTTTGAGGTAGAGCTGGGCGGCAAGGACACTGTCTATATGTCAGCCGATGGCCAATACCTGATCAGCGGCACCATGTATCGTGTGGAGCAGAACCGTTTTGTGAATATTGCCGACGAACGCCTGCAACCACTGCGCGCGCAGAAGCTGGCCGCAGTCAAGAAAGAGGAGATGATCATTTTCTCACCCGCAGGCAAGGCAAAATCCTATGTCACTGTGTTTACCGATGTTGATTGTGGCTTCTGCCGCAAGCTGCACAAGGAAATCCCGGAGCTCAACGCGATGGGCATTGAAGTGCGCTACCTCGCTTTCCCGCGCGCCGGCGTGCCTTCGCCCTCGGCCGATAAACTCTCCACCGCCTGGTGTGCCGATGACCCACGCGATGTGCTGACCAAACTGAAAAACAATGTCGCCGTCCCGACCAAAACCTGTGCGAACAGCCCGGTGGCTGCGCAGTACAAGCTTGGCAACGAGCTGGGCGTGAACGGCACACCGGCACTGTTCAAGCCGAACGGCGAATTGCTGCCAGGCTATATGCCTGCACGGGAACTGGCCGCTGCGCTGGGTGTTGCTCCTGAATCCGCTCCAGGCCAATAAACAGGCAACTGGCAAGCAGCATGAAAGCGCTGAAGTGGCTTGGCTTGGCACTCGCCGGCTTTTTGGCGCTACTCCTGCTCGTTTTAGCCATCGCGATTGCTCTCGTCAATCCTGATGACTACAAACCCCGACTCGAAGAGACCGCTCGCCAGAATGGCGTCACCCTGAAAATCGGCGGATCGCTGCAATGGTCACTGTTGCCGCTCGGCTTTTCCACCTCAGACCTGTTGCTGCAGATGCCACAAGAGCCTGGCAAAGAGCTGCAACAGATCCGTATAGGCAAGATAGCTTTGTCACTGGGCATGCTGTCATTGTTGCGCGGCAATCTGGATATCCAGGCCTTTGATATTGATGACCTGCGCTTTTTCACAGCAGAAACGCAGACTTTGCAATTCCGCGAAGCACGCCTGAAAGTCGATGATGCCAACAACCGCGGTGAGCTGTTCCCGGTTGACCTGCGCATTGATGACACACGCGTCACAGGTTCACTCGCCATCAGCATGGTGAATCAGGCCCTGCAACTACAAGTTGACCTGCATGGCGACCAGATTGACCTTGATCGTTATGCTCCCGCCGAAACGGCCGACGCCAACAGTCCGCCTGACAGCAAACAGCCCGACGCGCCGGGAAAGAAAAAGGATAAAAAACAAAAAAAAGAAGAGCCGATAGCGTTTGCGAGCCTGTTGCAGGCCCAAGGCAGTTACCGGATCCGCTTCGACCGGATGGTCAGCAACCAGCTGCAACTGGCCAATGTCGTATTTGATGCCCGCGTTGAACCGGAACAGATCATCCTCAATGCATTTGATGCAGACTTGTACGAAGGCAAGATCAGCCACCGCGGCACCATTGCCATTCCACCGGGCAAGCAGCCTGTGCTCCAGCTTGAGATGCGCATCGAGAAAGTCCAGCTGTCACCAATGTTGGCCGACCTGACGCAAGAAACACCTAGCATAACCGCCGGCATCATCGATTTGCAGGCGAACGTACGAGGCAACGGCGCCACCGAACGCAAGATCATGCGCTCGCTGTCTGGCGTGGCGACACTCGATGTCAACAACCTGGTGATTCGCGACCTGAATATCGAGAAATCTGCCTGTGATGCGGCAGCGGCTGCACAAAAGAAGGAATTGGCAGTCAGGCAGTGGCCACGCGATACCTTGCTGCACAACCTGCACGCACAAGGCGACATCATCAATGGCATAGTTTTTATCAAGCCCGTCACGGCGCGACTGGATACACTGGGCCTCAGCGGCAGCGGGCCAGTGAACCTGCTCAATGAAACACTGGACCTGAAGTTGGATCTTACCGTTCGCGAAGGCGCGCAGTCAGCCAACGACTGCGATGCCATCAGCCCCGCCGTGCGCGATGTCGCTTGGCCTTTGCGCTGCGAGGGCAGTTATCGCGGCGCGCTGGACGACTTGTGCGGCATTGACAAGTCGCGACTCGGCAAACTGATTGCACAGCTCGCCACCAAGAATATCAAGGAAGGTGGCGGCTCGCTGAAAGACACCCTGCGCGACCTGTTCAACTGAACTGATGGCCGCCCGCTTTTCCTTTTCCGCCGCCGTGCTGGCATGGTTTGATCGCGCCGGGCGCAAGCACCTGCCCTGGCAGCAGGACATCACGCCGTATCGCGTCTGGGTGTCGGAAATCATGCTGCAGCAGACGCAGGTCAGCACCGTGATTCCCTACTTCCAGCGTTTCATGGAACGCTTTCCCGATGTGCAGGCGCTCGCCGCTGCACCGGTGAATGATGTACTGGCGCTCTGGACCGGCCTTGGCTATTACTCGCGCGCCCGCAACCTGCATCGCACGGCCATCATCATCTGCGAGCAATATGACGGCATTTTCCCAGCCGCAGTCGATACCCTTGCTTCCCTGCCAGGTATCGGCCGGTCTACTGCTGCGGCGATTGTTTCTATTGCCCACGGCACGCCGGCCGCGATCCTCGACGGCAACGTCAAGCGCGTGCTGGCGCGTTTCCACGCCGTGCCCGGCTGGCCCGGGGACAGCCCTGTCGCGAAGGCGTTATGGCAATACGCTGAACAGCACACACCCTCCCGGCGCGCTGCCGAATACACGCAAGCAATGATGGACCTGGGTGCGATAGTCTGCACTCGCAGCAAGCCCCGCTGCGACGCCTGTCCTCTGCAAGCGCACTGCCTTGCCCGGCAGCAAGACAGCATCGCGCAGTATCCTGGCAAGAAAACGCGCAAGGCGCTGCCGGTGCGCGCCGTGCAGATGCTGATGATCCGCAACCCGGCGGGTGAGCTGCTGTTGCAACAACGGCCGCCTGCCGGCTTGTGGGGCGGACTATGGTGCCTGCCGGAGATCCCGGCCGATGCCGACGCTGCCGCCGGCTGCCAGGCACTGTGCGGCCAACGGCCGCAACGGATTACCGTCTGGCCGGGCTGGCGCCACAGCTTCAGCCACTACCACCTCGAAATCACCCCGGTCTTGCTGCAACTGGCGCGCGCACCGCGCCGCATCGCCGAAGAAGGTTCACGCTGGGTGGCACCGGGCAGTGCCAGTGCACTGGGATTGCCAGCTCCGCTGGTACGCCTACTGGCGGAGCTGTCTGCAGGCGACTGAAGCTGCAACGTCACGTGCTAGAATCGCCCGCCAGCGAACCACACCGGATCTCCCCATGTCACGCACCGTTTTCTGCCGCAAGTACCAGCGCGAAATGGAAGGCCTGGACAAGCCGCCTTTCCCGGGCCCGAAAGGCCAGGAACTGTTCGAGCACATCTCCAGGCAAGCCTGGCAGGAATGGATCGCCCACCAGACGATGCTGATCAATGAGAAGAAGCTCAACATGATGGACATGACGGCCCGCACCTACCTGACCGAGCAGCGCGACCGTTTCCTCAGCGGCCAGAGCGTTGACCAGGCCGAGGGCTATGTGCCGCCGTCTCCCTGAGCAGGATCCGGCTTGACTCCCCACCACCCAGCGGGTTTAATACGCCTCCTTCCGAATACGGCCAGATAGCTCAGTCGGTAGAGCAAGGGACTGAAAATCCCTGTGTCGACAGTTCGATTCTGTCTCTGGCCACCATTTTCCCGGCATTGTTTGCCAATATTGTTCGACGGGCGCTGTCGTTATACGATTAGGCCCTGATTAGGTTGATCAGGCAGCGCGAGCTGCCTGTTTTCGTTTTGGATCCCGCACTTTGCGGGACAGGTGACAGATGATGTCAAACGCACTGATGAACACATATGGCACCCGCGCGCTGACCTTTGTGCGCGGCGAGGGCTCCTGGCTGTTTGATGCGGCGGGCAAACGCTACCTTGACGCCATCAGCGGCATTGCGGTCTGCGGCCTTGGCCATGCACACCCTGCCGTGGCTGCCACGCTGGCCCAACAGGCAGCCACGCTGGTGCACACCTCGAACCTGTACAACATCCCGCAGCAGGAAAAACTTGGTGAGACCCTGTGCCGGCTGTCTGGCATGGACAAGGTGTTCTTCGGCAATTCCGGCGCCGAGGCGAACGAGTGCGCAATCAAGCTGGCGCGGCTTTACGGCCACCGGCGGGAAATCGAGAACCCCGTCATCATCGTGATGGAGAGTTCGTTCCACGGCCGGACACTGGCCACGCTGACGGCCACCGGCAACCGCAAGGTGCAGGCCGGCTTCGAGCCGCTGGTGCAGGGCTTCGTGCGGGCGCCGTACGGTGATGTCGATGCGGTCAGGACCATTGCTGCCAACAATGCCAACGTGGTGGCGATCCTCGTCGAGCCGGTGCAGGGCGAGGGTGGCGTCAACATCCCGGCCGGCAATTACCTGGATGAACTGCGTGCGCTGTGTGACCAGCACCAGTGGCTGCTGATGCTGGATGAAGTGCAGACCGGCAACGGACGCACCGGCAAGTATTTCGCCTACCAGCACAATGGCATCCTGCCCGACGTAGTAACCACCGCCAAAGGACTCGGCAACGGCTTCCCGATCGGCGCCTGCCTCGCCAAAGGCGCAGCCGCCGAGTTGTTCCAGCCGGGCAACCACGGCTCCACCTACGGCGGCAGCCCGCTCGCCTGTGCTACCGCGCAGACGGTTGTCGACACACTGGTGCAGGAAAAGCTCATCGACCGCGCTGCTGCGCTGGGAGAAAAACTGCTGGCTGATTTCCGCGCTGCGCTCGACGGTTGCGAACAGGTGGCCGCCATCCGGGGCAAGGGCCTGATGCTAGGCATCGAACTGAAAAAGGATTGTCCGGAGCTGGTGGCAAAAGCCGCCGACCAGGGCTTGCTGGTCAGCGTCACCGCCGGCAAGGTGATCCGCCTGCTGCCAGCGCTGGTGATGACCGACGACGAAGCTGCCCTGCTGGTCAGCACGCTCAGCGCACTGGTGCGCGAGCTGGCATGAGGCTGCCGCGATGACCACGCGCCACTTCCTAACCCTGCTCGACTTTTCCCCGGCAGAATTGCGCGCCGTGATCGAGCGCTCGGTCGCGATGAAAGCCGACCACTATGCCGGCCGCGACGAGCAGGTCTTCCGCAACAAGGTGTTGGGGATGATTTTCGAGAAATCATCCACGCGGACGCGGGTGTCCTTCGAAGCGGGCATGGCCCAGCTCGGCGGCCACGCGATGTTCCTCTCGCCGCGCGACACGCAACTAGGCCGCGGCGAGCCGGTGGAAGACTCCGCGCGAGTATTGTCGCGCATGGTCGACATCATCATGATCCGCACCTTCGCCCATGATGTCGTCGAGCGCTTCGCCGAGTATTCGCGGGTGCCGGTTATCAATGCACTGACCGATGATTTCCATCCGTGCCAGGTGCTCGCGGACATCCAGACCTATGTCGAGCAGCGCGGCGAGATCAGCGGCAAGACTGTGGCCTGGGTCGGCGACGGCAACAACATGTGCCAAACCTGGATCCATGCCGCAGCGCAGTTCGGCTTCCGGCTGCACATTGCCTGCCCACCGGGTTTCGAGCCAAACCATATCCTGTTGCAGCAGTATGGCCAGCATGTGACGTTGGGCCATGACATCCGCGCCGCCGTGCGCGACGCCGACCTCGTCACCACCGACGTGTGGGCCTCGATGGGCCAGGAAGACGAACAGCGTGAACGCGCACAGCGTTTCCGCGGTTACCAGGTGAGCCCGGCGCTCATGGACCTGGCCAAACCCGATGCCCTGTTCATGCATTGCCTGCCCGCGCATCGCGGCGAGGAAGTCAGCGAAGACATGCTCGACGACCCGCGCTCGGTGGTGTGGGACGAAGCGGAAAACCGCCTGCATGTGCAGAAAGCGTTGATGGTGTTCCTGCTCGAGAACAGCAAGCGCTAGCAGCAATCCATATCGCGCAGGATACCCGCGTCCTGCACGGGCACTTCCCGCAAGGCATCACTGTGCTCCACCAGGATACTGCGCGCACCGCTATCACCCCGCAACTGTTGTAGCCGCGGGAAAAACGCGCGGGCAAACAGCACCGGGTGCCCGCGCTGCCCGCCCTCTCCCAGCACTGGCAGCACAACGCTTCCCACCCGCCCGGCAGCCACGACTGAACTGGCTGTCGCAGCTTGCAGGTACGGCAAGTCCGCCAGCATCACCAGCACACCGTCACAGCCAGCCGGCAGGGTCGCCACTGCCCGCGCCAGGTTACTGCCCATGCCAAGTCCGGGCTGGTCTAGCAGCAGTGCCTGAACGCGACTGTCAGCCAGGAATGGTCCTAGCAAGGCGGGCAGCTGCCTGGCATCACTGTCGCGCAAGACAACATGCACTGCCGCCACACTGTCAATCACGGCAGCAATGGCACGTTGCAACATTGGTACACCATCCACCGGAAACAGTCGCTTGTCGCTGCCAAAGCGCACGCTGGCACCGGCAGCCAGCACCACAGCATCAACGCGCTTTAACGGCATTTACCGGCACGCACGGCCGTGAGCTGCGCCATGACCGACACCGCAATTTCCATCGGCGTCTTGCTGCCGGTATCGAGGCCGATCGGCGCATGCAGCCGCAACAATTGCTGCTCCGTGACATCCAGCAACTGCAGTCGCTCGCGGCGTTTCTGTGAGGTGCGCAGCGAACCCATGGCGCCGATATAGAAGGCCCTGGTGTTGAACGCTTCCATCAGACCCATATCGTCGAGGCGCGGATCGTGGGTCAGCGCCAGGATCGCGCAGTGGCTGTCATCGGCATGTTCGCGCACGGCATCGTCCGGCAGCTGGGCGAGCAAGGTCACGTCTGGCACATCCCAGCGCTCACGTGCGTCGCGACGAGGATCACAGACCATGACGTCATAGTCGAGCAACAAGCCCAGTTGCGCCACGGCACGCGATACCTCACTGACGCCGATGAGCAGCAGGCGGTATTGCGGCCCGAGACAATGGCAGATCGCTGTGAGTTCACCGGCATGGTTCTCGCGCACTGCCAGCAGCGGCGTGTCGGCTGCCGCGTCGCCGAGCGCGAAATAGCCATCAGGATAGTGGCGATCCCAGACGATACGCTGACGCCGGTCCAGTGCTTTCGCGATCGCTGCCACCGTATTGCGCGAGACGGGCAGCGGCTCGATTTTCTCGATAGCAATATCGAGGATGCCACCGCAAGGCAACTGCAGGCGCTCAGCCTCTTCCGCAGTGGCGCCGTACCGCAGCCGCGTCACCGGCGCCGTGAACTCGCCCGCCGCGATACGCGCGATCAGGTCATCCTCGACACAGCCACCCGACAGCGAGCCGGCAAATTCACCAGCATCGTTGCATACCAGCAACGAGCCACGCGGCCGTGGCGACGACCCCCAGGTCTGCAGTACCGTGCACAACCACACCGTGCGTGACTGTGCCAGCCACTGAACGAGCTGGTGAAAAATCTCGACGTCGCGCACCGGCGTTACCGCACCAGCATTCAGAGTGCCAGCGGCAGGTCCCGCAACCGCTTGCCGGTGGCGACAAACAGCGCATTGGCCACTGCTGGCGCCACTGGCGGCACGGCGACTTCACCGATGCCGCCCGGCTTGGCCGTGCCCGGCACAATATACGCCTCGATCGCCGGCGACTCGTTGATGCGCAATACCGGCAAGTCATGGAAGTTGCTCTGCGCACAGGCACCGTCACGGATCTCGACACCGTTGTTCAGCACGGCGGTGAGGCCGTAGATCGCCCCGCCCTCCATCTGCGCAATGACCTGGTCCGGGTTGATGACGAAGCCGCATTCGACCGCAATGACGAGGCGCGTGACGCGAAAGGTGTTCCCGGTGACCAGCACGTCAGCAACCATCGCCACCACCGACCCAAACGATTCATGCACGGCAATCCCGCGCCCGAAACCGGCAATGCGTGGCTGCACGGCCCAGCGGGATTTTTCCACCGCCAGCTCCAGCGCAGCGAGATGGCGCGGCTGGCCCTTCAGGTATTCGCGGCGGAACTCGACCGGATCTTTCTTCGCCGCGTGCGCGACTTCATCGATAAAACCTTCGACAGCAAACGCGGTGAATGAATGCGCCACCGAGCGCCAGAAGCCGGTCGGCACGCCGACATCATGGTGAACCAGACCAACCTTGCGGTTCGGGATCGCATAAGGAATTTTTGTGCCTTCCGCCATCGAGACATCGTACGGCGGGATGAAATCCACCACACCACGCCCCATGCCGCGCGCCAGCTTCTCCGGCAGCCAGGTCGGCAACATCGCGTGCATCAGGTCGACGCCAAAACCGGTCAGCACGCTGTTGCTGACAAAATTATGCTCCCAGCCGACCACGTTGCCGCTGTTGTCCAGTGCAGCGCGCAGCTTGTGTAGCGATGGCGGGCGGTAGTAGTCGTGCTGCATATCATCCTCGCGCGACCACATCAGCTTGACCGGCACACCTGGCTGCTGCACGGCGATTGCCGCTGCCTCACCGGCAAAGTCGACATAGCCGCGCCGACCGAACCCGCCGCCGAGGAACGTGCTCTCGACCGTGATGCGTTCCTGTCCAATGCCGGTGAAATGCGATGCGACCGCGCGCGCCATATCAGCGGTTTGCGTCGGCGCCCACAAGGTCAGCTGGCCATCAGCAAACAGCGCGGTACAGTTCTGCGGCTCCATCGGGCTGTGATGAAAAAAACCGGCCGAGTATTCCGCCTCGACTTGCTGTACAGGCGCGGCAAATGCCGCTGCCACATCACCTTCATCCAGCGCGGCAAACGGTTTCTCTGCCGTGTCGAGTGCGTTGCGCAGGCCCTGCATGATTGTCGCGTTGTCCAGGCCGGCCAGTGGCCCCTTGTCCCACTGCACGGCGAGCTGTGCGGCAGCCTTGCGCGCCGGCCAGTAACCGTCGGCGACAATGGCCACACCGCTGTGGATCGGGAACACTGCACGCACGCCCGGCAAGCCCGCGACGGAATCCTTGTCGAACGACTGCAGCTTGCCACCGAAATGCGGGCATCGCACGACGACGGCCACTTTCATACCCGGCTTGATCACATCGACACCGAATTGCGCCTCCCCCTTCACTTTTGCCGCACTGTCGAACCGCTTCAGCGACTGGCCGAGCCAGCGGAACTGTGCGGCGTCTTTCAGTGGCACATCCCCCGGCGCTTTCTGCTGGGCCGCTGCCGTGGCGAGCTCGCCATAGGACGCGCGCTGCTGGCCGTCAGGATGCAGCACGACGCCGTTGTCTGTCTTGCACGCAGCGGCATCGACACCCCACTGCTGCGCTGCGGCGGCAACCAGCATGGCGCGCGCGGTAGCGCCGGCATAGCGCAATGGCTCCCAGCCCGTAGGTATCGCCGTGCTGCCACCGGTGATCTGCACGCCCATCGCCGGGTTCTTGAAGGCGGGATGCGCACCGGCGAATTCGATGGTCATGTTTGCCGGATCAAAATCCAGTTCCTCGCCGATGATCGCTGACAGCGACGTCATGACGCCCTGCCCCATCTCGGCCTTGTCGAGCTGGAAAATCACCTCGCCCTGTGGCGTGACCTGCAACCAGGCATTCGGCTGGAAACTGCCGGCACGCGTGTGCGGGATCGGTGCTGCATCGCGCAGCGAGACGCCGAGCAGCAGGCCTCCACCGACCACACCGGAACCGACCAGGAACTTCCGTCGCGTCAGTTTCATGCTTCACCTCCGTGACGGACTGCGGGGTCGAAAATGGCAACACCGCCTGCGCCCTGCTGCAACGTTTTTGCCGCCACCTTGATCGCCTTGACGATGCGCGGGTAGGTGCCGCAACGGCAGATATTGCCGGTCATCGCATTGAGGATGTCGTCGTCAGTCGGATCCGGGTTCTGTGCCAGCAAGCCGACCGCCGTCATGATCTGGCCGGGCTGGCAATAACCGCACTGCGAGACGTTTTCATCGAGCCAGGCGCGCTGTACCACATGCTCGCCGCCCAGGCCTTCGATCGTGGTGACCTGCTGGCCGGCGATGCTCGCGACCGGCAGCACACAGCTGCGTGTCGGGCTGCCATTCACCAGCACGGTGCAGGCGCCACACAGGCCCTGGCCGCAGCCGAACTTGGTGCCGGTTTTCTGCAAGCCGTCGCGCAAGGCCCATAACAAGGGCGTATCCGCCTCGATATCCAGCGCCACCGGCTGGCCATTCAGGACAAACTCGATCATGTCAGTAACTCCACTCGAAACCGAGAAACAGGGAACGCGGCAGGCCGACGAAATAGCGCGGCTCGACCAGCGGGAAACTGGTGACATCGGCCCGCTCGGCGTACTCGCGGTCCATGATATTCATCAGTCGGGCAAACACCATCCATTCCTTTGACAAGCGCAGGTTAGCGCGCAAGTTGAACAGGTCATGGCCTTCGTAGGCAAAGGTGTCCTCCGGGTTCAGGTAATAATCACCCACATGCACCCACTCCAGCTCCACGCGCTTGCCGGTTCGCTGCCAACCGAGCTGCAGCGAACCGAAAGTGCGCGGGGCGGTATCCATGATGTTGCTGTCGACACTGTCGGAGCGGTCGAATACGTCGCTGTCATAGCGGTGTTCGGCATAGGTGGCGGTGATGCCGGCAAACCAGCCGGCCGACCAGTCCTGACGGGCGCTGACCTCGACACCGCGATGGCGGGTCTTCGCATCATCCGACAGCACATTGCTCGGGTTGCGGATGATGACATTGTCCTTGTGCATGTCGAACAGGACGATATTCCAGGCAGTCTTGTCGCCGGCTGCGTTCTTCTGGTTGCCGCGCCAGCCCACCTCGCCGCCATCAGCCACCACTTCGCCGATATCGGCCACTTGCTGGTCGCCCTGCAGGCGATACAGCTCCCCCGTCTGCGGCGCACGGTTACCGGTAGCCGCGCTGGCGTACCACTCGTTGTCATATCTGTCCGTGTAAACGAGGCCGACACGCGGTGACAACAGGCTGAAACCATCTTCGCGGTCGGCCGGGCGCATGAACTTGCCTGCCGGGCCGTCTGTCGTGCGGTTGTCATAATCGTAGAGCACGCGGTCGGCGCGCACGCCGAATTGCGCATCCAGGCGATCCGCCAGCTGCCAGGTGATTTCCTGCCAGATGGCGGCGCTGCGCATGCCGACCTCGTAATCGTAGTGGATGCCGCGCGGGGAGGATGGCGTGGACGGCGCCTCCTGCCATTCTTTCGTCCACGCATCAGCGAGCTCACCTTCGACACCGGCCTGCCAGCTGCCCCAGCTGAAATTGTCGCGCCGCACCAGCCACTGCACGCCACCGCTGTGGTGGCCGTTTTCCTCCAGCGCTTCCGGAAAGACAAAGTGCAGGCTGAAATCCATCGCACTGCGGCGGAAGTAGGGTTTCAGGCTGTAACGGTAGTCACCGGACTGCCAGTCCCACGACTGCACATAGCGCAGCGCATCGACATCGCGCCACGAATCCGGCTTGCTGTTGTTGCGCTGCCGCTCGTCATCGCGGTACGCATCCTCGCCGATGAGATAGCCGGTGCTCTGCTGGTCGAGGTGTGCGACGGTCAGGTAATGCGTCAGTGCGACACCGGAGAATTCCTGGCGCCGTTTCCACGAGACTTTCTGCTGGTCGTAACCGCTGCTGTCGACATAGCCGCCATCGTGGGTGCCGGTCACGGCGAGATAACCGTTGGGGTCACCCTCCTGCCACATGGCACGCGCATAATCGTAAGGCCCTCCCTCGATACGCAGTGAGTGACGCTCCTTCAGCGGCAGGCTCAGTACATTGATGACACCGTGCACGGCATTGGCACCGTAGAAGGCGCCACCCTGCACGCCGCGCAGGATTTCCATGCCACCGGATTGCTCGTTGTGGATCTCGACCATCTGGTTGACATTGCAGAAACCACTCGGCCGCACCGGCACCCCATCTTCCGCATACAGCAATTCGCCACAGGCGCCGGGACCGGTCCACACCGGCGAGCGCAGGGCCGTGAGGTGTTCCTGGCCGCCGCCGCGACTGACCCACATGCCCGGCGCGCGCACAGCCTGTTCGGCCGGGTGGGTGGCACCGGTGTCGCGCACTTCCTTTTCCTTCACCACCGCCACCTTGCCCGGCACATTCTGCGGGCTCGCAGCCTTGACCTGGATCGTTTCCAACACCGGCTCGGTCGCCAGGCAAAGACCCGGCAGCAGGGAAAAGACTACGTACGGCCAGTAGCGCATAAGCTGGCAGCTGCGTTGGGTCAGTCGAAATCGCCGAGGAAGCGACTCTTGTACTCGACCAGCTGGCCATTGGCGCGGGCCACGGTCTCCTCGTAAACGCGCTTGTAGCCGATGGCGGCGATGCGCCAGCCGTCCACCGTCTTCACGTAGCGCTCGTCATAGAACGCGGTGCCGGCAATGAGAAAGTGCTTGGCCGGATCGCGGCTCACCGTGTTGATGACGGCGTCGGTGAGGTACCAGATGCCGCGGGCTTCGGTCATCGCCTCATTGAAGGTGATCTCGGGATGATGCACCTGGTGCTTGGTCACCACCCGCTTGTGGCTGAGGGAACCCGACAGGAAGGCCATGACCGCCTCGCGGCCGTTGTAACTGTGCTTGCCATCGGAGTAGGTACTCACCACATCCGGCGTGAACAAGGCTGCGACGGCATCCCACTCCTTCAGGTCGAGATGGCGCAGGTAGGCATACTTGAGCTGCTTGATGGCCTCGATAGCCAGCAGCGTCGCGAATTGTTTATCGGCATTCATGGCACAGCCCCTTCTCTGGTTGTGCCCGCATCATACCCATCCCGCCGCGCTTCCGCCTTCAGCACTTCGCGCAGGTTGGCACCCTCGTCCAGCCGGCGGTAGCTGATGTAGTACTTGTAGATATTGCTGACGTACTGCGTGGTCTCCCTGCCCAGCTTGCGCGCCGCCACGACCTCGACATGCTGGAACCAGCGGTTCGGGTCCAGCCCCTGCTGCTCCGCCAGCTCGCGCAAGCGCTGGATGCGCGCCGGCCCGGCGTTGTAGGCGGCAAACGCGAACAGGTGCCGGTCCAGCTCGCTGATGTCGCGACTGGTGAAGTAGCGATCGGTAAGGAAGCGCAGGTACTTGATGCCGGCGTGGATGTTGTTTTCCAGACGGTCGACCTGACGGATATTGATCGGGTCACCCGCAGCCGTCGATGGCAACACCTGCATGACACCGACCGCACCCGACGGGTTGCGCGCCGACTGCTCCAGCCCCGATTCCTGGTAGGCCTGTGCCATCACCAGCAGCCAGTTGAAACCGTACTGCGCCGCGTAGCGCTGGAACAGGCCAGCCATCTGGCCGAAGCGCGCCTGCTCGTCATTGCGCAATACATTTTTCACGGCACGCGGATTCCCGTAATAGCGCGCCACCACATCGTTGCCAACAGCGGTGCCGGCACGGTGGTCGCGCATGAAGGCATTGACCGAGGTGAGCAGTTGCGGCGCCTCCTTCCGCACTGCCCAGGCAATGCGGTTGCCGGTCGCGACAGCGATATCCTCATGCAGCTGCAGTGACGGATATACCTGCGCCCAGAGGCGGCCGACATGCAAGTCGATGATGGCCGTGTCATACACGCCCGCATCGAGCAGTTCCAACACATCATCATCTTCCAGCTGCTCGTCCACTTCGGTGATGGCAACCGGCGCCAACCCCTTGTCCTCCAGCTGCTCGTTGAGGCGCTGCAAGCTACCGTAATAACTGGATGAGCGGCGCACGGCCACCGCGCGGCCGGCGAGATCCTCGATGCGGGTGAGCGGTGGCGCATCGCGGCGCGTGATGACAACTTCACTCGCATTGTCGATAAATGGCTCGGAAAAATCCGCCAGTTCCAGCCGCCCGGGTGTGATGGTGAGGTTGGCAATCGCGATATCGCCACGGCCTTCTTCCAGCCACAACAACAGGCGGTCACGCGTGGTCGGCACAAACACCAGTTGCAAGCGCCGGCCGCTGACAGCGAAATGCCGGTTCAGGAACGCTTCGTACTGCTTGCCGAGTTCCCAGGCCACGCCGCGCGTCTCGCCGCGGTCGAGAAAATAGTTGGTGCGATTGAATGCGACCAGCACGCGCAGCACGCCGCGCTGCGCAATGGCGTCGAGATCGCCGCGCCAGGGTTCGAGCGCATGGCGCACCAGCTCGTCATCGGGCGATTCGTCCTGCAACCAGGATTCCGGCTCAAGGGTGTTGTAGTGGTAAAGCAGGCCACTGCCCAGCAGGGTGAGCAGCAACAACAGGATGGCAACAACCAGCGGGCGCGACATGGCAATCCTCCTGCGCCGCATGGTAGCAGAGGACTTGCCGGGTTGCGCTCAGCTGTCTGCCCACATGCGCAGCAGGTTGTGGTAGGTGTTGGTGAGGCGGATGCTGGTATCGCTGTCGCCCTGTTGCTGGCGCAGGTCCATGATCGCCATGTCCAGCTCGAACAAGAGCCGGCGCTGGGCATTGTCGCGCACCATGCTCTCCAGCCACATGAACGAGGCGATGCGCGCGCCGCGCGTGACCGGTTCGACGCGATGGATACTCGAAGACGGATAGAGGATCAGGTCGCCGGCCGGCAACTTGACGCGCTGCTCACCGAAAGTGTCCTCGATGACCAGCTCGCCGCCGTCATATTCTCCCGGCGCCGACAGGAACAGGGTTGCCGACAGGTCCGAGCGCACGCGGTAGCCGGTGGCAACGTGCGTGCGCATCGCATTATCGGCATGGCTGCCAAAAAAATTGCTGCTGCCGCTGTAGCAGTTGAACAGCGGCGGGAAGATCTTTTTCGGCAACGCCGCCGCGTAGAACAGCGCATGACGCAACAGCGCATCGAGTACGATTTGCTGCAGGCGCTGTGCCACCGGTGACTGCTCCGGCAGCTGCCGGTTGTTCTTCACCTGCGCCGACTGGCTGCCGGCCGTGGCACTACCATCAACCCACTCGGCTGTAGCGAGCAGTTCGCGGCAATGCGCGACCTGCTCACTATCCAGCACACACGGCACCTGCAGCAGCATGGCATTCCTCCGTCAGAACTTGTAATCGACCTTGAGCTGCATCGTGCGCGGCGCACCCGGCAGCACATGGCCACTGTAGACGCTGTCGTAATACTCCTCGTCCAGCAGGTTGAACAGGCTGAGCTTCACGGCATAGCCCTTCTGGCTGTACTCGACCATCGCATCCCAGCGCGTGTATGAAGGCACAGCTGCCGTATTGGCCTGGTTGTTGTACCGTTCACCGACACCATCATAACCGAGGCCAGCGCGCCAGCCGCGACCGAAATCCCAGGTATTCCAGATGCTGAAGGTGTAGTGCGGTGTATTGACCGGCTCATAACCCTCGTCCGACGTTTTGACACCAGACGCACTGGTATTCGAGTGCTCGTCGATCTCCGCTTCCATATACGCCGTCGCGGCATAGATTTCCCATTGCGGCAATGGCCGGCCGACAATTTCCAACTCCAGTGCATCGGTATGGCGCCGTCCGGACAGCACGGCGACATCCACTGCCAGGTCGGTGTTGCGCTCGTTGGTTTTCTCCGAACGCGACAGCGATGTGCGCAATGACAGGTCGCCATCGAGCAATTCCCATTTCGCTCCGATCTCGGTGTTCAGGCTTTTTTCCGGCGGCACATCGGAGGTGCGGTCGTCCAGCTGGTACAGCTCGGCTGAAGGGTTGAACGAACTGCCGCGCGAGACGTAGTAAGTGCTGTGTGCATCCGGTTGGTACAGCAGGCCCAGGCGCCAGCTGTTGACGATGTCCTTGCGCTGCAGGTCGCCGTCCGGCGCCGGACGCTGGTAATCATTTTCCGAATGGTCCCAGCGCGCACCGGTGAGCAGTTTCCACTGTTCATTGAGGCCAATCACATCCTGGAAGTAGAACGCATAACTGTCACCGGTGTAGTAGTTGTAGATGTCCTTGCCCTTGTACAGGTAACCATCCGGCAAAGCAGGATTGGTATCCGGGCTCCACCACGGTTCAGCATTCGGGTTGGCCACCCCGGCTGGCAGCGGATTGCTCCAGCGCCGCGCTTTTTCACGCAGGATCTCGTTGCCGAGCAATAACTGGTGCTCGAACGGACCGGTGCTGAACTGTGTGGTGAAATCGGTCTGGCTGGTGATGGTCTGCTCTTCACCACCGCGACCCTGGTGGCCACGGCGCACCGCCACGATATTGCTGTAGTCCACCGGGTCGGCCACCGATGCCGGTTGGTCAAGGATCAGGCGCGGCGCCACCGCCCACAGGTCGCGCTTGTAATCCGCTGCGCGCAGTTTTGTCGTCAACTCGGTGTCTTCGCTGAAACGGTGTGTGTAGGTGGCGGTGGTGATGTCCGTGTCGTTGCGCTCGTAATCGATGGCGCTCATGCCGTAGTAGGTATCGCGGTCGACCTTCAGCGGCTCACCCTTGAATTCACCCAGCACATCACTGC
Source organism: uncultured Cellvibrionales bacterium (assembly GCA_937864065.1). Taxonomy (GTDB): domain Bacteria; phylum Pseudomonadota; class Gammaproteobacteria; order Pseudomonadales; family UBA7239; genus UBA7239. The sequence goes on from CALMIC010000276.1 coordinate 22,204, forward strand.
CATTGGCAGCCCGTGTGGCACCATCCGGATCCAGCAGCGGGATGCCCATGTCCGGGATATTGTCTTCCTGCAGGTGGAAATGCGACAGCGTCAGTTCATTGTCAGTTCCGATACCGAAGCTGATCGACGGCGCCACACCCGAGCGCTCGCCATGCACCTCATCACGGAAGCTGTCGGTGTCGGTGTACATGCCGTTGATGCGAATCGCGGTGGTTTCGCCAATCTGCTGGTTGATGTCAGCTGTGTAACGCTGGTAGCCGTAGCTGCCCTGTGTGGTGCTGACCGTGTTGCGGTCGGCCAGCAGCGGCTGCTTGCTGACCTGGTTGATCACGCCACCGGTCGAGCCGCGCCCGAACAGCATCGATGATGACCCGCGCAGCACATCGATCTGTTCCAGGTTGAAGGTTTCGCGATTGTACTGCGCCATGTCGCGCATGCCATCGAGGTAGAGATCGCCGACAGCCGAGTAACCACGAATGGTGATGTTGTCGCCGATGCGGCCGCCTTCGCCGGCATTGAAGGTAAGGCCAGCGACATTGCGCAGGGCCTCCTTGAAGGTATCGGCATTGCGATCCGCCATCAGCTTGTTGGTGATGACCGTGACCGACTGCGGAATGTCCTTGGGTAGCTGGTCGATCTTGCCGACTTTCGTCTTGCCGCCTTGGTAGCTCACCTCGGCCGGCGTGCGGTCAGCCGTGTCGCGCACATGCACGGTTTCCAGTGTGCTGCTGTCGTCTTCTGCTGCTGAGGCCGGTTCGGCCGGCACTTGCTGCGCCTGCAGCAGCTGGCCGAAAGTCAGGCCACACAACATGGCACCGAGGGGGAGGATTTTGTGATCATTGAACTTGCGATTGACGGATTTCATTGATGGCTCCAACCATAAAAAAACGGGGTGTATGGCTGGCTACTCCCGGCATGGCGCGGGCTGGCTGGCTGGCTTTATTGGGCGACAATGATAACTATTATTATTTAATTTTCAATAATGAGATTCATTATTATTTACAGGTGCGGGTTAGTTATATATGATAATCATTCACATTTGAGATATCCCCACGAGGCCTTGTCCATGCACACACCCGATACCCAGCCTTATCCCGTTGACACCACCGTCCATGAACTCGGCGCCAGCGAACGGCTGATGCTGATGACCTTGCGCCTGTGGGCCATGCCCCATCATAGCCCGCACAAGCAGTGCCCGGATTGGCGCACCGGTCTGTACCAGTGTGGCGCAGGCGATCAGGCATGTGTCGCGATGGACGCACTGATGAACATCCTGCTCTCCTACAGCGAGCGCCTGATGGATGTTCGCTGCACCTGCAATACCCGCCTGGGAATCGATGAAGGCTGCTTCCTGCAAATGCTGGCAATGTTGCAGGACAATCGGCATCAGGCAGCGCAGGCCATTCTGGCCGACTGGGTGCCACTGCCGGTGCAGGGCATGGCCGTACTCTGCGCCATCCATCTGGCAGAAGCACTGCGCAGGGCAGAGGTACTGATCCCACTGTTTTCGCGCCAGCCGGCGCAGGTGTTCCGGTTCGAGGAATTCCGGTTCAGGCGCCTGCAGCAGGCCGACGACGCTTGCGCGACCAGATCAGGACACCGGTTGCACTGAAACCGGCCACCGCCAATCCCAGCAGCGAAACGAGAATCCTGCCGGGCAGGCCGGCGATGCGCCCGGAATGCAGCGGGAACTGCGCCTGCAGGAAGATATCGCCGGCACTGCCCTGTCCTGGCACGGCATCCCCGAGTAAACGGCCATCCTGGCCATCAAGATAAAGCCACGGATGGCCGAGTCCCGCGCCATGCTCGTCGCCGGCCTCATGGAAACCGACCCCATACAGCCCGAACTCCACTGAATAGAACAGCGCACCGGGGGGCGCCGTCCAGCCCCGCTGCTGGGCTTCCACTTGCGCCAGCCTGACAGCCTCTTCGCGTGGAATGCGAGGCAAGATCGGGTTTTCTGTTGCGTTCGGCGTTCGCGAAGCAAACGGGCTGGGTGTGAGATCTGACACCAGCGCGACCAGAGGCCGCGTAACCCGCTGTTCCAGATTCATCGACACCGACGTCACTGCCAACATAAGCAACAGCAACCACAACCACACGCCGCCGGAGCGGTGCAGATCAAAGATCACAACGTTGCGCCCCTTGTGCCAGCGGAACGCAAAGGATTTGCGCCAACTGCGACGACGTGGAAACGAGATCGACAGGGCGATGCCACTGTCGATGAGCCACACGATTGCCACAATGCCCATAAACAGCACGCCTAGCTCGATGCCAAAACCGTCAGGCATGTGCAGGCTGTAATGCAGCTTATAGAGAAATGGCAACAAGTTTTCGCGCGACAGGGAAACGGCTCCCCACTCACGCGAAGCCTGGACCGCACCGGTCACAGGATTCAATGCAAGCTGGTTGAAGCCCGTGTCGTACAGCATGCCTGTTGCAGGATTGACCATACGGTCGACAAACACCGTCAACGCATGGCCTTCCTCGTGGTGCAACGGCAGGAAACTAATTTGCAGACGCGGATCCGTTGCTTCCAACTGGTTAGCCAGTGCCAGCGGCGACATGCGCTCACCGGGCGTCTCCGAATCGAACAGTTGCGGATTCAGCCATTCATCCAGCTCGTGATCCCACGAGATCACGGCACCGGTCAGCCCGGCAATAAAAAGAAACACGGCGGTAAACAATCCCAGCCAGCGATGCAACAACACCAAGACCTGACGCATACAGCGCTGCTCAATATTTCCAGGTCAGTGACGCCATCACATTGCGCGGCTCACCATAATATGCCTGGCTCCAGTTGAGGCTGTTGAGATATTTCTCGTTGGTCAGGTTGTTCAGGTTCAGCGATACATTCAGGCTTTTTGTGATGTCATATGAGACAAACGCATCCACCAGCAGGTAACTGTCCTGCCCGTACAGATCATCCGGCCCCTTGACGGTATCTTGCCAATCGAAGCTCGCGCCTACTTTCACCACCTCCAGTTGCGGCAAACGATAGCTGAACGCACTGCGCAACATGCGTTTCGGGATATAGGCACGGACGTCAGGGCCTGCGCCGGCATCATCGATATCGAGTTGCGTATAGCCGATAGTCGCTTCCAGCCCCGGCAACAGCTCACCCGCCAGCTCGGCTTCAAAACCCTGGCTGAAAAAATCATCCGCGGAATACACGGCCTCTGGCGCGCCACTCTCGTTCGCGACATAGGTATCCCATTCGGCCAGACCGAGATACTTCGCATCGAAAACCGCAAAACTGGCATTGAGGCGATCTTCAAACCAGGCCGCTTTTAGGCCGATTTCCTTGCTGTCACCCTCTGTGGGTGCCAAGCGTTGCAGATTCCTGTTGCGCTCACCTTGCGGCATGAAGGTCTCGGTGTAACTCGCATAGGCCGACCAGGTATCGTTGATGTCGTAGACCAGACCGGCATACGGGATCACGCGGCCGGTTTCTTTCGCCGATTGCGGCACACCGTAGCTATCGCCATCACTTTGCCAGTTGACCACGCGCGCGCCGGCCATCAGCGCCAGCGGATCAGCAAGGCGGAAACGGCCGGCAAGATACGCGCCAGTTTCCTCGTCCGTGAAATCGGAACCATCGCCCGGTGTGGCAAAATTCGGCCGCACAACGTTGCCTTTCCAGTGATTGAAATTGCCAATGGCGGGAAAGCCATAGCCTGGGTCCGTGAATTCATCCTGCTGCAAATCCGATTGTGCATGGCTCACTCCGGCTACCACCTCGTGTTCCTGGCCGCCCAAGGTGAATTTGCCGATGGTGTACAGATCAAACATATTCTGTTCTAGTGCAGTCTCGTAGCGGCCCGGCCAGCCGAACATGCCCTGCCCTGTCGACATATCGACAGCACCGAACTGGTAAAAAAGTTCAGATGTATCGTCATTATTGACATGACGATAGACAGTCATGAGCTTCCAGTCTTCATTGAAATCATGCACCAGTTCGACAAACAGATTGTCCTCGGTGGTATCCCAGAACGACCAGTCAGCCGATGTGCTCATCGATTCATCAAAATCCGTCTGCACACCGTTGCTGTACGTCATTGGCAACGCGCCCCACATCGGGCTGTTTGAGCGCGTGTCCTCGCGGCTCGCACCCAGCGTTAGCACCGTGTTGTCGGTCATTCTGAAATCGGTCACACCGTACAACACGGTCTTGTCCTGGCCGTAATTATCGAGGTAAGAACCCTTGGTCTGCTGCACCAGCACGGCGCGACCACCCCAACGGTCGGTGATCGCGCCTGACACATCGCCTTCCAGCCGGTAGTTATCCCACGATCCCACTGAAGTCGTTGCAGAAACCTGGAAGGTATCGGTCGGCCGCTTGCGCACCATGTTGACCGTAGCCGATGGATTGCCAGCGCCGGACATCAGGCCCGATGCGCCACGCACCACTTCCACGCGATCATAGAGCGCCGTGTCGGCATTACCGTAATCGATCGTGTAAGTCAGTGGCACACCGAGCCTGTCCTGCTGGAAATTGGTGATCTCGAATCCGCGAGCGGTGTAGTACACACGATCCGTCTCGATCTGCTCCACCGTTACACCGGTGGTGCCTTCCAGTACATCGTTGATGCCGGTCAGCCGGAAATCATCCATGTGAGTACGCGTCACCACCGACACCGATTGCGGCGTCTCGCGCACGGACAGATCCATCTTCGTCGCGGTCTTCATTTCGCCGGTGGTGTACGACTGCGTCTGCTCAGTTGTTTCGCCAAGGCCGGTCGCAGTGACCGTCACGACCTCCAACTGACGGACTGCCGCATCATCGGCAGCCTGCGCTTGGACAGCGCAGATTGCCAACGCCAGTGCACTGGCAGGAAACAGGAAATTCTGGCGAAAAAAAACATTCATGGCGCAACACCTCGGCAGTCAGATCTTGTATGAAAGATGGCTGGCTGCCTGGCGCTGCAACAATGGCAGGGAAGCTAGGTGGCTTGCGGTTGTTCAAACATCCTTATCGGCTTGTCCTGCAAAGCAATTAAATTATTTAGTGAGAATCAGCTTGTTCTCGCGCGTGATGCGCAGCAGGTAGCGCTGGCCTGCGTGTTCGATACAGAGCGTGCGCGCCCCACGGAACAACTGTTCCGAGGTCACACTGAGCATGGCATCGGCAGCCACAGGCGGCAGTTTGTCACTGGCCATCGGCAACTCCCGCAGCCTGCACGCCACCGCCGGGCAACATGACAAAGCCCATCTTGCTGACTCCGGCCTGTTTCACTTCGGCCATCACCTGCGCCACGCGCTCGTAGCGCACATCCTTGTCCGCCATCAGGTGCAGTTCCGGCTGCGGCTGGCGCGCTGCAATCTCGGCCAGCCGCAACTGCAGGCTATCGTCAGCCATGCTTTCTGTGTTCCAGCTCAATCGCCCATCGGCGGCAATGGCGAGGCTCACCACCTCCGGTTTCTGCTCCGTCACACTACCTGCCGCTTTCGGAAGGTTAACCGTAACCGATTGCGTGATCAGTGGCGCACAGACGATGAAGATAATCAGCAACACCAGCATCACATCGACCAGCGGCGTCATGTTGATTTCCGCCATCGGCTGCGCATTACCCTGTTCAAAACTGCCGAAAGCCATCAGCGCTTCTCCACCGCTTTCAGCGCCGGCTGGGGCTGCGAGGAACCCAATGTGAAATACATCAGCAGGTCGTGCGCAAAGCCGTCCAGGTCGGCCACCACCAGCCGCTGCACACGGTTGAACGCGTTGTAACCCAGCACGGCAGGAATGGCGACGAACAGCCCAATCGCCGTCATGATCAATGCCTCACCGACCGGGCCAGCCACCTTGTCCAGCGTAGCCTGGCCGGTCATGCCGATCGCCGCCAGTGCGTGGTAAATCCCCCACACCGTGCCGAACAGGCCCACGAACGGCGACACCGACCCGATCGAGGCGAGGAACACCTGGCCGCGCTCGAGATCCGCCGAGGCGCGGTTGAGCGCCTGGCGCAAGGCGCGGGTGACGATTTCGGTGAGCGACAGCTGCGAATCGAGATGCGCCTGCATGCCGGAGCGGTGGCTCTGGTAGTGCTCCACGGCATTGCGGCCGTGTTCCACCAGCAGGCGAAATGGTAGCATTCGCGCCAGCTCTTGCAGGCCGGCGTCAAGATCCTGCGCCTGCCAGAAGCGGTCGAGCGCACCGCTGTTGCCATGCTGCCACCATGCCATCTGCACGCTTTTGGCGAGGATGATCGCCCAGCTCACCACCGACATCGCCAGCAGCAGGATCAGCACCGCGTGCGACACCGCATCACCCTGCTGCCAGAAAGTGACCAGATCCAGATTGAATGTCATTGCCTGTTTACCTCGTTCATTCCTGCAGGCTGAACTGGATCGGTACTTCCACCCAGCTCGCCACCGCTGTCTCACCCTGCCGGGCGGGGACAAAACGCCATTCTGCCGCTGCCTTGCTGGCAGCCTCGTCCAGCCGCGCAAAGCCGGACGACTTCTTCACCTCGACGGCCAACGGCTTGCCGTCGGCCGACACCTGCACCCGCAACAGTACCTTGCCCTGTTCCCCGAGCCGGCGCGACAGTGGCGGGTAACCCGGCGCTGGGTTGTTCAGGTAAGCCGCGTCGTAGCGGGCTGCCGTGACCGGTGCCGGCGCCGGTGGTGCGGCAGACGGCGCTGCCGCACTGGCTGCCGGGGCTGGCGCTGCGGGCGCCTGCTCGACCTGGGGCTTCGTGACCGGCTTCGGCGGTTGCACCTTCTTCGGCGGTTTCTTCACCACCTTGTGCTGCTCGGCCATCTCATCAGGGCGCAAGGACTCAGGCTGCGGCGGCTCAGGTGGTGGCGGCACTGCCATCGCTGGTTGCTGCACCTGCTCACCGGCCGGCGGTGCAAGCGTCAGCAGATCCACCGTCACCGTTTGCTCTACCCCCAACACCAGCGGCACGGGCGCGGGGCGAGACAGCCACCAGACCAGTGCGCCAGCATGCAGGCCAGCCGACAACAGCACTCCGACCAGCACAGCCAACTGGCTGCGGGTGGCGGGCGACCTGTCAACCGGAAAACCTTGCAAAACAACTGAACCTCAATCAATAAGAACGATAATAATTATCATTAGCGAAAAAATCAAGCATCCCACCACGCCGAGATGGCGGCGACACCAAATCCGCCATGCACCTTGACGGCGGCGAGGTCAGTATCCGACAGCCCGCCCAAGGCATACACCGGCACCGGGCAATGCTGCAACAGGGCATGCAGGTCGTCCCAGCCCAGCACCGGTTCGCCGGGGTGGCTGGCCGTCGGCAACACCGGCGACAGGGTCACATAGTCCACCCCGAGGCCCAAGGCATGGTCAATCTCCTGCCGGTTGTGGCAGGAAGCACCAAACAGCCGACCGTCCGACACCGGCCGTTCGCGGCATTGCAGCAATCGGCCGGAAGTGAGGTGCAAACCGTCGGCCGCGCCGAGCGCCTGGCCTGCCGGGGCATTCAACAGCAACAGCGCGCCATGGGCGGAGCATACAGGCTGCAAGGCGGCGGCACAGGCGACAAATTGTCGCTCCGCCAAGCCGTGCGCCCGCAGCAATACGCCGCCGATCGCGTGCACGGCCAGTGCCCGGCTGACCCGCTGCACACAGTCATCCACCGAGGCAAAGTCCCCAGTGACCAGCAGGCGCTCCGGCAGGCGCAAGGCGGTAATGATCGCGCGGTTGGCTGCGGGGAAGTCGTAGCTGCCGAGTGCCGCAAGCGGCACCCAGCGCAGCGGCTGGCCCTCGCAGCCCTGCGGCGTGCCGGCAAACGCAGTGACGCGCCAGACGTCGAGCAACACCTGCTTGTCGGGATACTGGAAAGGGATCTGCAACAGGGGTTCGGCTGCCTGCACGTCAAGCGCGATCTCCTCACGGATCTCGCGCTGCAGGGCCTGCATGACGGTTTCACCGGCCTCGACCTTGCCGCCGGGAAACTCCCACAGGCCGCCCTGGTGCTGGTGCTCGGCACGGCGCGCGACCAGCACCTCGCCGCGGTCATTCTCGATGACAGCAACGGCGACGTGGACGCGTTTCATGAGGCGGGGATGTCAGGTACGGTATTCAGCGTTGATGGTGACGTAGTCGTGCGAGAAATCGCAGGTCCACACGGTCTCGCTCGCCTCACCGCGCGCCAGCTCGACGCGGATGGTGATCTCCTCCGGCGCCATCGCCTGCTGGCCCTGCGCCTCGGTATAGGCTGCGGCACGGCCACCGCGTTCAACGATCTGCACGCCGTTAAGGAAGATGTCGATGCGCGATGTATCGAGTGCCGGGATACCGCTGCGGCCGATCGCCGCGAGCAGGCGACCCCAGTTCGGGTCGGAGGCGAACAGCGCGGTCTTGACCAGCGGGGATTCAGCAATCGCATAGGCAGCGCGCAGGCATTCATCGCTGTTGCCGCCACCATGGATTTGCACGGTCACGAATTTGGTCGCACCTTCACCGTCGCGCACAATCGCCTGCGCCAGCTCAACGAACAGTTCGCGCACGGCTTGCGCAAATGCCGGCCAATGCGGCGAGGCCGGTGACAGCACACAGCCGGACTGGCCCGTAGCGGCCAGCATACAGGCATCGTTGGTCGATGTGTCGCCATCCACCGTGATGCGGTTGAACGACTGGTCAGCGACGAGACTGAGCAGATCCTGCAAATCACTTTGTGCGACCCGGGCATCGGTGGCGGCAAAGCCGAGCATCGTCGCCATGTTCGGCTTGATCATGCCGGCTCCCTTGCTGATGCCGGTGATCGTCACGGCCTTGCCGTCGATGAGCAGTTGCCGCGATGCACCTTTCGGACGCGTGTCGGTGGTCATGATGCCTTCGGCCGCCCGCAACCAGTGGTCGGCTGCGAGGTCGGCGATAGCTGCCGGCATGCCAGCAGTCAGGCGCTCCATCGGCAGCAATTCACCGATGACGCCGGTCGAGAATGGCAGTACGGCACTGGCAGGTACGCTGGCCAGCTGCGCCAGCGACGCACAGCTCTGGCGCGCATCAACCATGCCCTGCTCGCCAGTGCCGGCATTGGCACAGCCGGTATTGACCAGCCAGTATCGGCAAGTCGCTGCAGCCAGGTGTTCGCGCGCAACATGCACCGGCGCAGCACAGAACGCATTGGTGGTGAACACGGCGGCCACGCTGCTGCCTTCGGCCAGTTCGAAAACGACGAGGTCCTTGCGGTTGGCCTTGCGGATGCCGGCTTCAGCCACGCCGATACGCACGCCGGCAACCGGCAACAATGCGGAGGTAATGCCCTTGCCTACTGCCATGACGTCAACGCCTCACACCAGCTTGCCGTGGCACTGCTTGTATTTCTTGCCGGAACCGCACGGGCACGGGTCATTGCGGCCGACTTTCTCGCCTTCGCGCACGAACGGCGTGGGCGCCTGCTGCGCAGCAGGCTCTGCTTCGCCGTCGGCGGGCTCCTCGCCATGCAATGCCGATACCTCGGCATGTTTCAGTTGCAGGTTTTCCTGTTCGCGCCGGCGCTGGGCTTCCATTTCCTCGATCTGCTCGCGCGAAGCCAGCTGGATGCGGAACAGGATGCGCACGACCTCGCCCTTGATGTTGTCCAGCAGCATCTTGAACAGCTCGAACGACTCGCGTTTGAATTCCTGCTTCGGGTTCTTCTGGGCATAGGCGCGCAGGTTGATGCCCTGCCGCAAGTGATCCATCGTCGACAGGTGCTCTTTCCACATGCCATCCAGCACCTGCAGCATGATCTGCTTCTCCACCTGGCGCATGATCGGTTCCACGCCGTCGCACTTCTGCTGGTAAAACGCGCTGGCCGCCTCGTTGACGCGCTGGCGCACGACGTCTTCCGTCAGGTTCACGTCATCCTCGAGCCACTGGCGCACCGGCAGCTGCAGGTTGAATTCGGTTTCCAGCGCCTGTTCCAGCCCGGCCAGGTCCCACTGCTCGACAAAGCTCTGCGGCGGCAGGTACTGCGTGATGAGCTCATTGACTACATCTTCACGAATCGCATTCACGACAGCGAAAATGTCTTCGGCCTCGAGGATCTCGTTGCGCTGCTGGTAGATGACCTGGCGCTGGTCATTGGCGACGTTGTCATATTCCAGCAACTGCTTGCGGATATCGAAGTTGCGTCCCTCGACCTTGCGCTGGGCTTTCTCGATCGAGCCGGTCACCATCTTGTGCTCGATAGCCTCGCCGCGCTGCATGCCGAGCGCCTGCATGATGCTCTTCACGCGATCGGAGGCGAAGATTCGCATCAGGTCATCTTCGAGCGACAGGTAGAAGCGCGACAGACCCGGATCACCCTGGCGACCGGCGCGGCCGCGCAGCTGGTTGTCGATGCGGCGCGATTCGTGGCGCTCGGTGCCGAGGATATGCAAACCACCGGCAGCCAGCACTTTCTCGTGCCGCACTGCCCACTCGGCCTTGATCTTCTCGACCTGTTCCGGCGTCGGGTTTTCCAGCGCCGCCACTTCCGCTTCCCATTTGCCACCGAGCACGATGTCAGTGCCACGGCCGGCCATGTTGGTGGCGATGGTCACCGTGCCGGGCCGACCGGCCTGGGCGATGATCTCGGCCTCGCGTGCGTGTTGCTTCGCGTTCAGTACCTGGTGCGCAATACCTTCTTTCTTCAACAGCGCCGAGACAATCTCGGATGTCTCGACCGAGGCGGTGCCGACCAGCACCGGCGCGCCCTGTTCAACATAGCCTTTCAGGTCGCGGATGATGGCCTCGTATTTTTCTTCCTTGCTCATGTAGACGAGGTCGTCGAGGTCCTTGCGCGCCAGCGGGCGGTTGGTCGGGATCACCACCACGTCGAGGCCGTAGATCTGCATGAATTCCGGTGCTTCGGTGTCGGCAGTACCGGTCATGCCGGCCAGCTTGTTGTACAGGCGGAAATAGTTCTGGAAGGTGGTCGAGGCCAGTGTCTGGCTCTCGCTCTGGATTGTCACGCCTTCTTTCGCTTCCAGCGCCTGGTGCAGGCCTTCCGACAGGCGGCGGCCGTGCATGGTGCGACCGGTGTGTTCGTCGATCAGCACCACCTGGTCGTTCTGCACGATGTACTCGACATCGCGGTGGAACAGCGTGTGTGCGCGCAATGCAGCGTGGATATGGTGCAACAGCGACAGGTTGGTGACGGCGTAGAGGCTGTCGTTGGCATCAAGCAGGCCATCGCGGATCAACAACTGCTCGATGAGCTGGTGCCCTTCCTCGGTCAGCTCGGCCTGGCGGTGTTTCTCGTCCAGCGTGTAATGGCCTGGCTGCTCGTCAGTGTGTGGTTGCAGGCGCGGCATCAAGGCATTGATGCGCTGGTACAGAGCCGAGCTGTTTTCGGCTGCGCCGGAGATGATCAGTGGCGTGCGCGCCTCGTCGATCAGGATCGAGTCCACCTCGTCGACAATGGCAAATGACAGCTTGCGCTGTGCCTTGTCTTCCAGGCGCAGGGCCATGTTGTCGCGCAGGTAGTCAAAACCGAATTCGTTGTTGGTGCCGTAGGTGATGTCGCAGGCATAGGCGGCGCGTTTGTCGTCGGGGTGCTGCTGCGACAGGATCACGCCGACCGTCATGCCGAGTTTCTCGTACACCGGGCGCATCCAGTTGGCATCGCGGCTGGCCAGGTAGTCGTTGACGGTGACCACATGCACGCCTTCGCCGGGCAGCGCATTGAGGTAGACCGGCAACGTGGCCACCAGGGTCTTGCCCTCACCGGTGCGCATCTCGGCGATCTTGCCACTGTGCAGCACCATGCCGCCGATCAACTGTACGTCAAAGTGGCGCAAGCCCAGTGTACGGCGGGCCGCCTCGCGCACGCTGGCGAAGGCTTCGGGCAACAACTGGTCCAGTGTCTCGCCCTTTTGCAGGCGCTCGCGGAACTCGACCGTCTTGTGGACCAGGGCCTCGTCGCTGAGCTTTTCCCACTCGGGTTCGAGGGCGTTGATCTGCGCCACCACCTTGCCGAGACGCTTCAGTTCGCGTTCGTTCTTGCTGCCGAAAATCTTCTTGAGGACCTTGCCGATCATGGTCGCGTCACACTACATAGGGGTCGCGGAATATCGCATAATTCAATGTTCCACGCCACCGCAGAGCAGCTCTCCACGGCGCAGCAACACCAGCCCGGCAGGCTCTGCCGCCATGCGCGCCACGCCATAGGCGTTGTCGCTGTCTCGCAACAGGCCGCTGGCCCGCGGCAGCAGGCTGTGGCGCACCGGCTGCAGCAGGCCGCGCACGATGCCATCGCCGTCGACGAGCAGCCCGGCATCCCAGCCTGGCTCCTGCACATCGGCCTGCCAGCGCCAGCCCACGACCTGCTGCGGGCTCCCCAGCGGCAACTGCCAGGCCTCTGTCCCTGCTATGGAGCGGACGTCGAGCAGGTCAGCGGCCCGCACCGGTTGCTGGCCCAGCAATGCCCAGTGGCAGGCAGGCAAGCCGGCCAGCGACGGCACCGGCTTGCCCAGGTAACTGACCGCGCCGTCGGCATAGATATTCAGCTGATGCTCGCGCAGGTAGTCGAGCATCGGGAACAGGTGCACCAGCTTGTTCTGCCAGTTCCAGTGCAGCGCGCGCTCCGCATCCTCCGCTACCGGCAGGTAGACGCGGTAGGCCAGCAAGGCGTTGTCGACCCGGGTGCGATACTCGGCCAGCCGCGCGCCCCAGTCGAGCTGCGACGGCAACGCCAGCAGCGGGAACAGCAGGAACAGCGCACACCAACGGCGGGCAGCAGCCGGCGCGGCGCGGCGGAACAGCAACAGCGCGACACCGAGCCAGGCCAGCAGGCCCCAGACCTGGAACCGGTCAACGGCCGGATCCAGCACACCTTCCACCCGCGTCAGTGCCAGCATCACACTGGTGCCATAGCCCGTCAGCACCAGCGCCACGGCAAGGGCATCGAGCCGGTCGGCCGGTGGCCGCTGCCGCAGGCGTTGCCACAGCAAACCGCTGGCGACGGCCGTCACCAGCAGGCCGAAGCCCGTCATCAACCCCTGCAAGGCCGCTTCCGGCAGCACCCGCCACGACCGCAGCAGGTGGTACAGCGGGCCGCCGGCCACCTCAAGCGGGAACTGCACGATATGCCAACCGTTGAACTGCAGGGTGGCCCCGACGGCACTGCCACCAGGCAGCAACAGGTACAGCAGCAGGAACAACAAGGCGCCGCCGGCAAAGGTGGCCATGAAAGGCGATGGCGCGCGCCACAGCCACAAGCTGAGCAGGCACACAGGCCAGACCAGGATGCCGTTGCCGAAACTGAACGTGGCCAGGCCGGCCAGCGCAAATGCCAATGCGGTGTCACGCACGCGATGCATAGGCTCATGCACGGCGCGATGCAACACCACTACCGCCAGCAGGCTGTTGACGATCGACAGGTAGTTGTTGATGCCGTTGAAACCCCAGCCCAGCAAGGCGATGTTGAGCAACCAGCACAACAACAGGATGACCCAGCCAACGAGCAGGGTGCGGGACTGTGACCGGGGCAGGCAGCTGCGCACCTGCGTGACAATGATGGCGATGAAAGCAAGGTTCAGCAGCCAGTCGACGGCGATGAGGAAATGGTTCTTCCCGCCGAAGTGGTGCAGATCAATGTCATACAACAGGAAGGCCAGCAGGTGGCGATGGCCCGACACGGTGGTGGTCGAGGTGCGCCAGAGTCCCTGCTCGACCAGCGCGTGCAGCATGTGCCACTGGTCGCGCGACAGCGGCGAGACATGGTGAAAGACAATGTAGTAGGCGGTGATCGCCAGGAACAGCGCACTGGCAAGCCACCAGCCGGCGATGGCGAAAGGGTGCCTCATTCGCGACTGAACCAGTTCAGTGACTTGCGCCAACTGCCGAGCAGCGCGTTTTCCGGGATGATGGCGACCATGTCGCGCAAGGCGTCGTCAAGATCCCCGCCCTGGACATGCAGTTGCGCCTTGGTTGCCGCGCTATCGATGAAAATCTCTCGGAACAGCAGCTCGGCCATACCGTTCAGCTCGATGCCGACCTGCTTGCCGAACAGTACCCCGACGAAATGCCCCAGCGCGGTGATATCGCGGAAGACACCGTCACTGACTGGCAGCACGCGGCAATCCTTGCGCCCCACAATGGGACACAGGCGCTGCATCAGTTGCACGTAGGTGAGGTTCTCATCGCCGACCGGCAGCGACACACTGTGCTGCGGATAACGCAAGGCACCGACCACAGCCTGCGCCAGCGCCTGCACCGACAGCATGCTGGCGCCGCCGCGGATGCACATCAGCGGCGTGCCGGCACGCACGTAGTTCACCAGCGCGGACCATTGCGACTCGCGGTGCGGTGCCGCACCGAACACCCATGGCACATGCAGGGTCACCAGCACGGTGTCGCTGTTGCTCACGGCAGCGTGTGAGACGCGATCCTGTTCGACCCGCGAACGGATGTACGGGTGCCGCTTGGCCAGGGCCAGCGCGGGCTCCTCACGGTCGAGCCAGGCAAAGATCGAGTTCAGCAGCACGGCACGGCGCACGCCCGCTTCGGCCGCTGCGGCAAACAACGCCGCACAAGGACTGACATTGGCCTCATGGAAAAACGTGTCGGCATCGCCGCGCACCTCGCTGCGCTCGTCGGCACCGGCGGCAAACACCACGCCATCCACACCGCGCAACAGTCCGGCGTAATCAGCCGCTTGCAACTGGCCGACGTCACCGGCCAGCGCCTCGACGCCGTCCCCGAACAGTTCGCCAACGCCAGCTGTATCCCGGCATAGCACGGCGACATCGTCACCCTGTGCCTGCAATGCCCGCACGATGTGATAGCCGATAAAACCGGTGCCGCCGATGACCAGTACGCGCATGATTCGCCTGCCCCAATGATGGCGGCAGTATAAGCGATGCCCCCGGTTGCACGGCCGGCAACGGCACGGAAGAATGGCAGCTTCACCGTCACCCCACCGGAAGCCCCCCTGTGATTTTCCTGCTCTACCTGCTGGTCGGCGTCATTGCCGGCGTCCTGGCCGGCCTGTTCGGCGTCGGTGGCGGCACCATCATCGTGCCGGCGCTGCTGCTGTGCTTCCAGTGGCAGGCCGTACCGGCCGGATTGCAGACCCACCTCGCCATCGGCACCTCGCTGGCGACAATCGTCATCACCTCCGTCAGCTCGACACTGGCGCACCACCGCGCCGGTGCCGTGCGCTGGCCCGTGGCACTCTGGCTCACACCCGGCATCGCCGCCGGCGTGTGGGCCGGCGCGTTTGTGGCTGCCGCGCTACCCGGGGAACAGCTGCAGCGGCTGTTCGGTCTGTTCGCCTGGCTGATCGCCATGCAGATGTGGTTTGGCTGGCAACCCGCCGGCCATAGCGAGGTACCGGGCAAGGGCGGCCTGACGCTGGCCGGCGCGGTGATCGGCGGCGTGTCGGCGCTGTTCGGCATCGGTGGCGGCTCACTGACCGTGCCGTTCCTCAGCTGGTGCCGCGTGCGCATGCAGGAAGCCGTCGCCACTGCCGCGGCCTGCGGCTTTCCCATCGCGCTGGTCGGCGCACTGGGCTACGCCTACCAGGGCTGGTCACAGGCCGGGCTGCCACCGCACTCGGCAGGGTTCGTCTACCTGCCGGCCCTGCTGGGCATCGCCATCACCAGCCTGCCCTGCGCACGCGTCGGGGCACGCCTGGCACACCGCTGGCCAGCGGCCACACTGAAAAAAGTCTTTGCCGGGTTCCTGCTGCTGATCGGCGCACTGCTGCTGGCGGGTATCGGGCATTGACAGCAAGTCTTTGACTTTTGTCCTGTGCAGATGCGCTCTGAACAGCCACAATGGAATAACAATATCTACCAGGAGCACACCTGCCATGACCGCATCAATCACCCGCAAGCCATACCTCGCCGCGGCAATAACGATCACCCTGGGGCTGGCGGGCTGCGCGTCTGATGTCAAACCGCAATATGTCTCGCCAGCGCAATACCAGTCCTTCAGCTGCGACCAGCTGCACAGCGAGTATGACCGCATCACCCGCTACATCGAGGGCGGTGTCAGCACACCGTCGTCCACCAGTGTCGGCGTCGGTGTCGGCGGCGGTATCAGCAGTGGCGGCTGGGGCTTCGGGCCCAGTGTGTCGATCGGTGTCGGCCAGGCGCGCCGCGCCAGGCAGGCGGAACTGGCCCGTGTGCTAGGCGAACAGGAAGCTATTGCCATCGCGGCCGGGAACAAGGGCTGCCCGATCGCCGCTGCGCGCAAGCCGCGCTGAACCCGGCACATCAACAGACCGGGGTGCCCGCCATGAAAAACGCCATTGCTATTGCCAGCTTATGCCTGTTGCCGGGCATCGTGCTCGGCAGCACTGCCAACCTGCGCAGTGACTTCAACGCCGACGGCCAGGCTGACCAGCTGTGGCACAACACTATCAACGGCAAGAGCCAGGTCTGGTTGTCAGGCAAGGCCGGCAAGAAGTTGCCAGTAGCGCCGATGGCTGACCTGGACTGGTTCGTCGCCGGTTATGGCGACTTCAACGGTGACAACACGGCCGACATCCTCTGGCGCAATATCAGCACGGGCGCAAACACGATCTGGTTGTCTGTCAACAGCGAAACCCCGCAAGCCGTCACGACACTCGCCGGTGACAACTGGACGGTAGCAGGTATCGCTGATTTCAATGGCGATGGCAGTGACGACATCCTGTGGCACAACACGTCAAACAACAGCAGCGTGATCTGGCTCGCAGCAGACTCAGCCGCGACACAGTCCTTGGACGATATGCCATCCAGCGACTGGCATATCGTCGGCATTGGCGACTACAACGGCGACGGCAAGGCCGACGTGCTGTGGCGCAACATGGCGAGTGGCGAGAACATCGTGTGGTATAGCGCGGACTCCGCCACGCCACTCACATTGTCCGCGCTCCCCGACCAGCACTGGCAAGTGGCGGCCAGTGCCGACTTCAATGGCGACGGCGCTGACGACATCCTCTGGTACAACAACGCCACTGGCGAAACGGTGCTGTGGCCGTCAGCGAACCCGGCCAATGCCATCACCCTGACGACGCAAACGGACCTGGCCTGGGTCATTGCCAATGCCGCGGATTACGACGGCGACAGCAAGGCCGACATCCTCTGGCGCAACCGGCAGAGCGGCAAGAACCTGCTGTGGTTGTCCGGTGACAGCAACACACCACTGAAACTGGCGGCGCGCTCTGCCAAAAAATGGGAAGCGAGCAGTGTGCAGAAAGTCCACCTGACCACCGCCGGCGAAATCACCTGTACCGTGAGCAAACCCTGCACACCGCAGTTGTGGCTGCACACCTGGGGTGGCTTGCCGCCCTACCATTACCAGCACGACACCTTCCGCAACGGCACCACACCCCCCGGCACCGTGATCGGTCTCGACGGGCACCTCGCCGGCACGCCGACACGCACGGGCAAATACACTTTCGGCCTCTGCGCGGTTGACCTCGGCGGCAACTTTGACTGCCAGCCAGTGCGGGTGATTGTGAAACCGGTGCAGCTGGTGAAGATCCAGATCTATACCGACATCAAGCCGTACAACTCGATGCTCGTCACTTTCGACGACAAGGTGATCCGCGAAACCACCAGCATAGGGGCAAACAGCACACAGGCGATACAATCGGTTGTTATCAGCACCACCGTTGGCGAGCACACGATGTGTTTCACGCCCACCGCCGACAACTATTACTGCGATACCTACTTCAACAACTGGCTGCCTTCGAAATACCACAGAGTCACACCATCGGACGTCTGCTACGGGCTCGACATCGCCTGGCAAACCGGCGTGAAGCAGTGCTGGCCTGTGACCGTGCAGCCGTAAGCGGCGGAGCGTTTACTGCACACCGACCTGCAATTCGAGTTCGACGGTCTTGCCGCCGGCAACATTGTCCTCGCCGGCGATCTGGCGGCTTTCGCCGGTCAGCTTGAGCCCACGCGCTTTCGCATCGGCATGCAATTGCGCAAACGCGAGCGCGACACCGTCCGGTGAGCCCTGGTACTGGCGCACAGCGCACTTGAAGCCCTTGTCACGC
Organism: uncultured Cellvibrionales bacterium; assembly: GCA_937864065.1. Lineage (GTDB taxonomy): Bacteria > Pseudomonadota > Gammaproteobacteria > Pseudomonadales > UBA7239 > UBA7239. The sequence continues at coordinate 40,143 of CALMIC010000276.1, forward strand.
ACCAGCTGGTAACGGCCAGACGGCGGCGGGTTGCCGGTGACCGGGAAGCCGAAACGCACGCGGATTTTTTCTGCGCCCTGCTCCAGCGGCTCCGGAAAGATGATGTGCATCGGGCCGCTGATCTTGCCGCCGTTCTTCACAATGGTGATGCCTAGCCTTGTTGCCAGGCCGACCATCTGGCTCGACATTTCGTCTGCCGTGAGCTTGTAGTCCCCCAGGTACAGCTGGCGGGATTCGGTGGTCTTGATCTCCAGCGCCGCCGACGGGTTGCCCTGGATATTCGCCAGTGCGGCCGTATCAAGCGCAGCGCTGGCCGGCGCCGACTCCACTGCCGCCGGCTGCGGCGATCCCGAATCTTCCGCCGGCACCGCAGCAGCGACCTCTTGTTCAGTTTCCGTTTCGGCTGCACCGGCATCCGCAGGCGCTGTGCTGCGCTGGCTGTCCGGCATCGCCGCCGCAAAGATCGAGCTGGTACCCGCAGAGGAGCACGGCCCGGCCACGCCGGCTTTCTCGCGCTCGGTGGCCGGCTCCGCTTTCATGAAAGCCAGCCATTGCGCGGCATCGCCGGCCCCGCCGACCAGCGTCGCATTGATGAAGGAGCGGCGCGCGAGTTCATTGTCGCCGAGCTTGAGCTGGCTGATGCCGAGCAGCAGGTTCGCGCGCGCCACCAGGCGATCGGGCAGGCCGGCCTCACAGGCATCCAGCACCAGCTGCTGCATCGGTTGCCACTGCTGCTTTTCCATCTGCAACTGCGCCAGGTGCAGCTGCAATTCGACATCGTTGCTGCCACTGGCAGCCTTGGCCAGTGCCGCTTCAGCTTTCTCGCGCTCACCCGCCTGCATCCACAGGCGGAACAGGCGGTCATTGATCTTGCTACCCGATTTCAGCCGGCCACTGGCAATGGCCTCTTCCAGCACCCGCGCACCACGGCCGGGAATATTGTTGACGGAATAGAGATCGCTCAGCAGCAGGATGTCCTGTTCGCGGAACGGGATCCCCTTTTCCCAAGCCAGCGCCATCACATCCAGTGCCTGTGCATGCTTGCCGCCTTTCAGGTACAGCGACACCCACTGCTGCCACAATT
>CALMIC010000277.1 GCA_937864065.1 uncultured Cellvibrionales bacterium
CCAGAGGCTCGCTCAGTGCGGACGCGCATTATATGCAACTCTCAGGGGCTTGCAACAGTATTTTCAAAAAAATTAAATATTACTGCCAGACCACCAGATGGAAGTGCTTCTTTCCTCTGCGCAACAGATGATACTTATTATAGATAGCATTTGCCGGCGCGAGTTCTGCAGCGACATCGCCGACCTTGTTTCCGTTCACATGAACAGCCCCCTCCTGGATAAACTTCCGGGCTTGCCCAAGGGTGACTTCCCCCCGTGGGGTGGCTGCCATGCCCGTTGTGACCAGCAGTTCTGCCAGCGCCCTGAACGGCTCAGTGACTACTGTGACAGGAAGCCCATCCTGCGCGAGCTGACCCAGGTCCGCTTCTGTCAGAGCGCCTATTTCCCCGGAAAACAATGCATGACTGATCCGCTCGGCCGCAAGCAGACCTTGTGAACCATGCACTAGAGCCGTCACTTCCCTGGCCAACACGCCCTGCGCTGACTTTCTGCCCTGCGCCTGGCTATCGGCCTGCTCTATTTGGGCTATTTCAGCGACCGGGAGGAAGGTGAAATAGCGCAAGAACCGGTACACATCTGCATCCGCGGTATTGACCCAGAACTGGTAAAAGGCATACGGGGATGTCCGGGAGGGGTCAAGCCAGACAGTGCCGCTTTCCGTCTTGCCAAACTTGCTGCCGTCTGCCTTGGTCACCAATGGCAAGGTCAAGCCGTACACCTGCTGGCGATAGAGTCGCCGGGTCAAGTCAATGCCGCCGGTTATATTGCCCCACTGGTCAGAGCCACCAATCTGCACGGTACAACCGTATCTTTTGAAAAGTTCAGCAAAATCAAGGGATTGCAGAATCATGTAGCTGAACTCTGTAAAGGAAATCCCCTCTCCTTCCCGCTGCAATCGCTGTTTCACAGATTCCTTATGGATCATTGCATTCACGGAAAAATGCTTCCCGGTGTCCCTCAGGAAATCCAGCACACTCAGGCGGGACATCCAGTCATAATTGTTGACGACTTCTGCCGACACAGCCCCTTTGTCAAAATCGACATACCGTGATACCTGATCCTTGAGTCGCTCCACCCACCCGGCAACCACGTCCGGGGTATTCAGCTTTCGCTCTTCTGTCTTGAAACTGGGGTCACCGATAAGCCCGGTTGCACCGCCGACCAAGGCGATGGGCTTATGGCCAGCAAGCTGGAAGCGTCTCAACGCCAACAACGGAACCAGACTGCCTATGTGGAGGCTATCTGCCGTGGGATCAAAGCCACAATAGACAGTCCTTGCCTGACCCGACAGATGGGCTACCAGCTCATCGCCACCCGCCAACTGATTGATCAGGCCCCGGGCCTCAAGATCTGTCACCAGATTTGCCGATACCACCACTAAACACCTTCAAAAACATTGCGACTGAGGCCGCACACGTTACATATTTAGCCTGCGATTACAACCACAAAGGCTCTTGGCAAGGACAAAATTCTGCCTTAAAGGGGTTGCCGGGGAGCTCCCCCCTGCCTAGAATCGAAACTTTGTTCAGATATTCTGCATAAAAAGCCATGCTCGAAAAAGAAGTCCACAACGCCGGCAACGTCTGGCGGCACCATTTTCCCCGCCATCACCTGGTGGCTGCTTGCGGCATTTCGCTGGCCCTGACACTCTTGCTTTCCGTGCTGCCTGACAGTGTGGTTGCCTACCGCACGCCGGAGTTGGTTCCGGAAGAGCTCATCCAGCCTGCATTGCCTGCCGCGATCGAGACTACTGCAACGCCTGAGGCAGCCCCACCCCCGCCAGCACAGTTGGATCCCTGGTTACACTTGACAGTCCGCAAAGGCGACACATTGTCCAGCCTGCTGCAAAAGGCAGGCCTGTCGCTGGATGACATCCACCTGATCGCCAATAGCGGCCAGGATGCCAAACAGCTCACATCCCTGGATCTGGGCGACCAGCTCGACCTGCTGATCAAGGATGGCAAGGTTGAACAACTGAAATTGACCCGCAGCAAACTGGAAAGTGTTGCTGTTGTACGCAACGGTGATGCGTACCAGGCAGAACATCTGGTACGCGCACCGGAAATCAGGCACGGCTATGCGTCCGGCGTTATCGACAGTTCATTGTTCGTCGCAGGACAGAAAGCTGGCCTGAATGACCGCATGACACTCAAGCTGGCCGATATTTTTGCTTATGACATTGATTTTCTGCTGGATATACAGCCAGGCGACAGCTTCGCAGTAATGTATGAGGAGTATTACCTGGATGGCGAGAGGGTTGGCGAAGGCAATATCCTGGCTGCCGAATTTACCAACCAGGGCAAAACCTACCGCGCAGTGCAATACAAATCCAGCGACGGCACGACTGCATTTTATTCGCCTGAGGGAGAGGTTCTGCGCAAGCAATTCCTGCGTACTCCAGTCGATTTTGCCAAAATCACTTCCTATTTCAGCCTTAGCCGCAAGCATCCGATCCTGCACAAGATCCGTGCCCACAAGGGTATCGACTATGGTGCGCCCCGCGGGACACCGATAAGAGCTGCCGGCGACGGCAAAGTTGTTTTTGCCGGCATCAAGAACGGCTATGGCAACGTGGTGATGATCCAGCACGGCGCTGCCTATACGACGCTGTACGGGCATATGGACAAGATCAGCGTCAAAAACGGCGCGAAAGTTGGCCAAGGCCAGATGATTGGCACTGTAGGAAGTACCGGACTGGCCACAGGTCCACATCTGCACTATGAATTTCATGTGAATGGCAGCGCCGTTAACCCGCTGGCTAACAAGAACGTGGCTATCGCAGAACCACTGTCCAAGGCAGAAAAGGCCCGTTTCAGCAACAGCACCAATGCCTTGCTGGGCGAAATGAAACAGCTGGCTTCTGCAAAACAGCAAAAAGCACAGCAGCTGGCAATGAACACCAACGAAGAGCCGCGTGCAAACCCGATCCAATAACCTGTTTATCGGCTTGATGTCAGGCACCAGCCTCGATGGCATCGACGCCGTACTGGTGGATTTTGCAGAAGAAGGGAAACCCGTACTGGTAGGTTCGCATAGCCTGCCGTTTAGCAACAGCATACGGGCAGAAATTGCCCTGTTGTGCCAGCCCGGGCAAAATGAAATTGATCGCATGGGGGAACTGGATCGTCGTCTGGGCCAGCTGTTTGCGCAAGCCACCAACGAACTGATCGCAAAAACCAGTTGTCCGCGTGCACGAATCAGCGCTATTGGCAGCCACGGGCAAACCATTCGCCACCACCCGTCCCGATCCAGCGCTTTTTCCATCCAGATCGCCGACCCCAACACCATTGCCTATCTCACCGGCCTGAAAACGGTAGCCGATTTCCGGCGCATGGACATCGCTGCTGGCGGTCAGGGCGCCCCCCTGGTCCCGGCTTTTCATGATGCCGTTTTGCGCGACCGGACCGAAAATCGGGTCATCATCAATATTGGCGGCATGGCGAATATTACCGTGTTGGCAACCGGGCAGCCCGTAACCGGCTTCGACACGGGCCCGGGCAATGTGCTCATGGATAGCTGGATCCAGCACCGCCAATCACGCAACTATGATGAAGATGGCAACTGGGCTGCGTCTGGGGCATGTGATATCGCATTGCTCGACCAGCTGATGTCACACCCCTATATCCAGGCTCCCGCCCCTAAAAGTACGGGACGGGAAAGCTTTCACCTGGAATGGCTGAAAGGCGTTCTGACTGCCTTTACGCATCTGGGCGATGCAGATATCCAACGCACGCTACTGGAATTCAGCGCACTGAGTATTGCCGAGACGATCAACAATCTCGATATCACTTTCCACCGCGCGCTGCTTTGTGGCGGCGGCAGCCATAACAGCCTGTTACGTTCGCGTATCGCTGCACTGCTGCCAGGCATCAAGGTATCTACCACAACCAACTTTGGCATTGACGCTGACTGGCTGGAGGCAATGGCGTTTGCCTGGCTGGCCAAGCAAAGGATTGAAGGCGGTACCGGAAACGTAACAACCGTCACCGGTGCAGCAAGCCCATGCATCCTGGGCGGCGTTTACCTACCGCCCCCCAACTGATGCCAGGTCAGACAGAAAAAGACGAGCCACAACCACAGGTAGTAGAAGCATTCGGATTTTTCACCACAAACCGGGAACCCTGCAATCCTTCCTCATAATCGACTTCTGCGCCAGCAAGGTACTGGTAACTCAATGGGTCAACCAGCACAGTGATACCGTCCTTTTCGATGTGCGCATCATCTTCTGCGGCGATCTCGTCAAAGGTGAAGCCGTACTGGAAACCGGCACACCCCCCACCTGTAACAAAAACACGCAATTTCAGGTCAGGATTGGCTTCCTCATCAACCAGTCGGCGCACTTTGCCCGCGGCACTTGCGGTGACATGGATTTCCTGGTCTGTGTGTTCATGTGTTTCAGTCACGTTACACCTCACTCGAAATCGATACCTGCTATCACTTTATGGGAGCATAGCGAGATTTTCCAACCCCGTCTGTTCCGGCAATCCCTGCATGATATTCATGATCTGCACAGCCTGCCCTGATGCTCCTTTCGTCAAGTTGTCGATCACCGACATGACCACAACTTTATTGCGGCCTTGTGGGCGCACGATGGCGATTCGACAGTGGTTTGACCCACTCACCGTGCGGGTTTCCGGGTGCGAGCCCGCTGGCAATACATCAACAAAATATTCACCCGCGTAGCGCCGCTCGTAGAGTGCTTGCAGATCCACGCTTGTGTCCAGCAAGTCAGCATAGAGTGTGGCATGTATGCCGCGCACCATCGGCACCAGGTGCGGTACGAAAGTGAGCTCAAGCTGGGCTGCGCCAGCTGGCTGCATCAACCGCAAGCCCTGTTCGATTTCCGGCAAGTGGCGGTGGCCCGCGCTTGCATAGGCCTTGTAACTGCCGCTGACTTCGGCAAACAGCATGTCCAACTTGGCCTGGCGGCCTGCGCCGGAAACGCCAGAAGCCGCGTTGGCAATCAGGCTGTCCGGTTTAACCAGACCGGCCTCCAGCAGCGGCAGGAAACCCAACTGCACTGCGGTGGGGTAACACCCGGCACAGGCCACCAGCCTGGCGGAACGGATGGCCTCGCGATTCACTTCAGCCAGGCCATAGACCGCTTCTTGCGCAAGATCAGGGCTGGCGTGTTGCTGCCCGTACCATTTCTCCCAGAGGGCGATATCCCGGATCCGGAAATCCGCCGACAGGTCAATGGCGCGGGTACCCGTCGCCAGCAATTCGGCCATCATGGCCTGCGCCACGCCATGGGGCGTCGCAAAGAAAACGACGTCACATTGCCCCAGTTGCCGGGTATCCGGCACGGAGAAGGCCAGGTCGAAACGACCACGGAGATTGGGAAACATCTGCGCCACCGGCATACCGGCCTCGCTCCGTGACGTGATGACCTGCACGTCAGCCTCGGGATGCTGGGCCAGCAAACGCAACAACTCGACACCCGTGTACCCGGTGCCACCGACTATACCGACCTTGAGCACAGCACTATCCTGCCAACAATGAAAAGTAAGCGACTATAGAAAGCAGCCACGCGCTTTTCAACTTGCCTGCGCCAATCCGCTATCATTTGTTCCCGCCTCATTGGCAGAGGATCACCTTACCCATGCAGTTACTATGGCTGAAAGCTTTCCACCTGATCGCAGTGATCTGCTGGTTTGCCGCCCTGTTTTACCTGCCGCGACTGTTTGTATACCACGCCATGTGTGAGGACGCCGCCGGCAAAGAGCGCTTCAAGGTGATGGAACGCAAGCTGTACAGGGGCATCATGACACCCTCGGCTATCGTCACCGTGGCACTCGGCTTCTGGATGCTGCACCTGAACCATGCCTATTACACGACGGTCTGGTGGATCAAGCTCAAGCTGGTGCTGGTCCTGCTGCTGGTGCTCTACCACGCCGCCTGCGGTCATTTCCTGCGGCTGTTTGCCGAGAACCGCAATACTCGCAGTCATGTTTTCTTCAGGGTTTTCAATGAGCTGCCTGTCCTACTGCTGGTGCCGGTCGTGCTGCTGGCCGTCCTGAAACCCTTCTGAGCGGAGCCTTCAGGTCAGGGGGGCTTGCGGCTATAATTGCGCGCCTTTTTTATCACCTGATGCCCGAGGAAATCCCTGTGCGAATCGAACAAGCCTCCCGCGCCCAACTGGAAACCTGGCGCGATGAACTCCGCGCCCAGTACAGTGCCTACCAGCAACGCAAGTTGGCGCTGGATCTGACACGCGGCAAGCCCTCCGCCGAACAGCTGGCGCTGTCGGATGCACTGGACGGGATCCTGCAAGGGAACTACGCCTTGGACAATACCGACCTGCGCAACTATGGCGGCCTCGAGGGCCTGAACCCAGCGCGCAAACTGGGCGCAGAGATCCTGGGACTAGACCCTGCCGAAGTGATCGCCGGCGGCAACAGCAGCCTGACGATGATGTACCAGGCCATGCAGTATGCCTGGATGCTGGGTCCGGACGGCAAGAATGCCTGGCGCCATGAAAGCGGGGTGAAATTCCTCTGCCCTTCACCCGGCTACGACCGTCATTTTGCGATTTGCGAGCAACTGGGCATCGAGATGATCACTGTCCGCCTGACGGATAACGGGCCTGACATGGACCAGGTTGAGTCCCTGGTCAGGGCCGACCAGGGCATCAAGGGCATGTGGTGTGTGCCGAAGTACGGCAACCCGACAGGCTGCGTCTACAGCACCGAAACCGTTGACCGCATTGCCGCGCTGGGCAAGATCGCCGCACCAAATTTCCGGGTGTTTTGGGATAACGCCTACGTTGTGCACGATCTCGTCGACAACGCACCGGCACTGGCCAACATCATGGAGCGCTGTCGAGCACATGGCACTGAAAACAGCGTGCTGCAATTCACATCGACGTCAAAGATAACCCACGCGGGTGCAGGCGTCGCTTTCATGGGCGCATCGAAAGAGAACCTTGCCGTATTCTGCAAGCAACTCGGCATCGCCACTATCGGCCCGGACAAGGTCAACCAGGCTCGCCATCTGAAGATGCTGCCAGATGTAGCTGCCGTGAAGGCCCACATGCAGAAGCACGCCGCAGTCCTCAAGCCGCGCTTCGATTGCGTATTGCAGCACCTGCGCGAAGCCTTTGCCGACAGCGACCTGGGCGAGTGGACAGAACCGGCCGGCGGTTACTTTGTGTCGTTCAACACACGACCCGGCCTTGCCGCAACTGTCGTCAAACTGGCCGCAGATGCCGGCGTGAAGCTGACACCGGCTGGCGCTACGTTTCCTTATGGCAAGGATCCCGAGAACCGCAACATCCGCCTCGCACCGAGCTTCCCCAAGCTGGAGGAAGTCGATCTTTGCATGGCTATTTTCACCACCTGCGTGAAACTGGCATCTGTCGAGCAAGCTCTCGCTTCATAAAACCAGCTGCATGCCATAACAAAAAAACCGCCATTTGGCGGTTTTTTTGTTTTTCATGGATGGTGGTGTGGTGTTTTCGACCAAACGACTCGCTATTCGGGCCAGAAAGCACTGGTGCGGGAGGCTGCAGGTCACGCGCCGAGAAGACGGCGAGCCAAAACCGATTGCATGTCACGACGTCCGTCCGCAATCAAGTAAATAATGACCTGGTTGCCTGTGACACGGTAGATCACGCGGTAGGGTTTAAAGAAGGTCTGGCGATATTCTTTGATCCCAAGGACGACCAGCTCCTTCGGATAGCTGCCGCGTTCTGGGAATTTAGACAGACTCTCCACAACGGACATCAACTCATCCAACACATAGTTGGCGTTGGCGACGCAGTCGAATTCGGAGATGTAATCATGGATGGCCTCCAAGTCCTGCTCCGCACCCTCGGTGAGCAAAACCTCAAACTTGGCAGATGTGCCTGCCATCAGACTGAGGCTCGCTTAGCCCGCAAGCGGGCAACGACGTCGGCCACGGGTTTGACCTTACCAGCGGCTACATCCTGATTGCCCAGCGCAAGGATTTTTAGCAAGGCCAGCGTTTCTTGCGTCTCTTCGAACGAGGCGACGTCCTGCAGGACAGCCTTGGCCTCACCGTTTTGGGTGATGACCATAGGCTCACGCTGCTCCGCGAGGTGCGTCAAAACCTCGGCTGCGTTGGCTTTGAGATAGCTGATCGGCTTGACTTGCGATGAGTAGCGCATGGTTGTGCTCCAGACTTAACAAGACTAAATATAGTCCTTTTTTAGTCCTATGACAAGGCTGCTGAATTGGATGTGCCTGTGTCATCAGGGAGATGAAGGCGATGAGCTAGCCAGTGGAAGCCGATGTGCTCCTGCTCTAGCCGCAGTCCAAGGCGAATACGGTTGTAGCGCAGGTCGTCGTATAGGGCTCTTTCCTCGGGCATGAGTCGGTGCAAGTCCACGCGAAGGGGCTTGTCCTCACTTCCCCAAATCAAAGTGTGCGCATCGAGTGTGGCCCTGTCTATCAAGAACGAAACCACGTGGTCAAAGTGGGCGCGAAGCTGATCCAGAATGCCAAAGCCATGCGTGTCGATGTCACCCCAATAATGGATTGAGCAGTTATTTAACCAATGACTGCGGGCCAATGCATCCCAACCATAACCAGCACCGAAAATTACGATGGCATTGCAAACAGGTGGAAAGGCCAGGAAGTTGGTTTCGTTCTCGGTGATGAATACACGCTGCACGTCGAGATCCAAGCGACTGAAGCTATCGGCATCCAGCGTCACGTCAGGGGATGCCGAGCCGGGCACGACCTGAATTGACGGATCAAGCACACGGAAGCGAATGCGCGTCGGCTTTTCCAGAAAGCCATATCGGGCAGGAAACTGGCTGATACCGGTTTTGCCGGAATCTACTGCATCGACGGGCAATGCCAGATCGAGTAGCTCAGCCAGGACACCGCGATGGGTTTCGATGAATTTGCTGTGAACACCAGGCAAATCCACCTGACGCAAGTAAATACCTGGACGCGGATGGTAATCCCTTTGTATTCGCACCTCCGCTTTCTCGCAATATATCACCGAATAAAAAAGTTCAGCCCACCTGAACAGGTAGCTTTCCATCAACACAACTGCATCTCTTGCTTTTGTTTTGCACGACCGACATATATCGCATTTTTACTCCACTTAGTCCCTTCTAGTCCCCTTCACTCCACCTCCACACTTACGATTACTAGAATTCTTACGAGGTGCGATCCCGTGGTAAATGTGGCGACTCAGATGGGCGAAAAATGCTGGTTGACCAGCGCGTCCAAGCTTTCAGGCTGAGAACAAGAGATTATCCCGGTAACAGGCGAAAAAAAAGCGGTTGCTCGACGCTAACCGCTTGATTTTACTGGGGATGGTGGGCCCTGTTGGGATTGAACCAACGACCAAGCGATTATGAGTCG
>CALMIC010000278.1 GCA_937864065.1 uncultured Cellvibrionales bacterium
AGAACTGCGCCGTGGCCGCGTCCACCACCAGCGCCTGGCTGGCTGCAGCCAGCAGCACCAATGCAACGGGCGCCACACCGCTCAGTTTTCGAACAATCTGCTTGTTTTTCATAGTTTCCCTTCCAATCATGTTTTTTTTGGTATCTAGCCCTTGTCCACTAGCCCGGAGCATCAAGCGAAGGGCCAGAATGGATGGCGTAGACTATCCCATAAAAGCTTGCCAAAGAAAGATGGGGTACCGCTGTTATGGTGCCGTCGGTTTGCCGCATGGCACCCGTGCCAGAATGGATTAGAATCCATCGTCAGGCACCATGAACCCAACAGATACGCCACCTTTATTAACCTCTAACCCACTGACTTGTAAGGATTAAGCAATGACAGCAGCACAGATCAACGCGCAATTCTCCTCCGAGCTGTATACGTTCGCCGGCAAGGATGTTCCCTGGCTGGTGAAACTGTGGGCCAACCAGACCCCGGACAAGGTCTTCCTGGTCTGGGAGCCAAAGGAAGGCGAAAGCCGCAGCTGGACCTATAAACAATTCTGGGAAGAGATCAACCAGGTGGCCTGCGGCCTGCTTGCCAAGGGCGTGAAGAAAGGCGACAAGCTGCTGATCCATGCCGAGAATTGCTCGGAAATGATGATCGCCTGGTATGCCTCGGCCATTGTCGGCTCTGTCGGTGTGACCACCAATACCCGCTGCGTCGGCGATGAACTGACCTACTTTGCCGAGCACTCCGAAGCCGTTGGTTGTATCACACAGCCCAAATTCATCCAGGCGCTGGCCGAGAACGCAAAAAGCCTGCCGTGGTTCGTGGTGCTGGATGACAACTCCGGCGAAGAACCGACTGCCGAAGAAGCGGCCTATGCTGCGAAATATGACCGCTGGAACAGCCTCTACCAGCATGGCACTGAAGCACCCGCGCGGCCGGTGGAACCACTGCTCCCTGTCGGCATCCAGTACACCTCCGGCACCACCTCGCGGCCGAAAGCGGTGGTGCACACGCACGCCAATGCGTTGTGGGGCGGCCGCACCGGCTCACAGAACCTGCTGATGACCAGCGATGATACTTATCTGGTGTTCCTGCCCTGCTTCCACGTCAACGCACAAAGCTGGAGCTTCTGGAGCATGATGTGGGTCGGCGGCACCGTGGTGTTGCAGCCGAAATTCTCGTCCAGCCGGTTCTGGGAATTATCACTGAAGCACAAGGTCACCCGCGCCTCGATGATCCCTTTCACGATCAAGGCGATGTTTGCCCAACCGGTGCCAGAACACCACTACAAGACCTGGTCGACCGGCGTGAAGCTGCACCTGATCGAGCAGCACTTCAAGGTCACTACGTTTGCCACCTGGGGCATGACGGAAACTGTCACCCACGCCACGCGCTCCGACATCCTGCAGGATTCGCCGGAAATGAACATCGGCGTACCGACGCCGGGCTATGAGTACGCGATCATCAACCCGGAGACGGGCAAATACTGCGCAGTCGGTGAAAACGGCGACCTCTATGTGCGCGGCACACGCGGCATCCAGCTGTTCCTGGAGTACTACAAGAATCCCGAGGCCATGAAGAAATCCTTCACCGCGGACGGCTGGTTCCAAACCGGCGACATGGCTCGCCTCGAGCATGACGGCTACATGTACTTCGCTGATCGCGACAAGGACGTACTCAAAGTCGGCGCCGAAAATGTCTCGGCACGTCAGGTGGAGGAATTCATCACCAACATGCTCGGCATGGGTGTGGTCGATGAGCTCGCCGTGGTCGCACAGAAGCACGACATGCTCGACGAAGTACCCGTCGTGTTTGCGATCAAGAGCCCATGGACGCAACTGTCAGAAGACGACATCCGCCAGAAAATCATGGATGGCTGTGCTGCCGGCCTGGCAGACTTCAAGCGTCCGCGCGCCGTGTATTTCCTTGACGAAATGCCTCGTGCAACGCTGGAAAAAGTCGCCAAGAACAAGCTGCGCGAAATGGCTGATGAACTGGCCGACCAGGCTGCCGGCAAGTAAGCCTGACACCTGATAAAAAAGCCCCGCCATGCGGGGCTTTTTTCATCCGTGCAATACTGCCGCCAGACGGGAGGCAAAAGGCTGCCAGCCGAAGATGCCGCCAGTGTGGATAAAAACGATGTCCCGGGTGTCGGCAAACCGCCCACGCGCTATCTCGTTGAGCAAGCCATAGAACGCCTTGCCGGTATAGACGGGGTCGAGTACCAGCCCTTCCATGCGTGCCATGTCAACCAGTAGCGCGAGCAACTCTTCACTGGCTTTTGCGTACCCTTCACCCACGTAGCCGTCAATCACACGGACATCCCATTCCTCGACTGGGAATGGCAGCTCGTACTGTTGTTTCCACGCCAGCAAGTCGCTACGTATTTTCTTCAGGAAATAGGCTTCATCATCGCAGACATTGATGCCCGAAATGACCGCGCCGAGGCCATGGAGGACATTGCCTGCCACCAGCCCTGCCTGCGTGCCACCGGAACCGCTGGCGCAGACTATGTGCGGCGCCTCAATGCCGTGCCGGGCAAAATCCTGCTGTAATTCATCACAAGCACGGACATAACCCCATACCCCGACGCCGTCAGAAGCGCCGGTAGTGATCCAGTATGGCTTGCGGCCGTCGGCTTTTGCAGCCGCCATCGCTGATTTGGCCAGCGAACGGAAACGCCGGGTATATTCCTGCGGTGGATGCAGCTCGACGGTAGCACCACACAACAGATCCAGCAGCACATTACCAGAAGGTATCGCCAGCTCTTCAGGCATGCCGCGCAGGATCAGGTGGACCTTGAGCCCCAGCTGCGCACCGAGCACTGCAGTGGCACGGCAATGGTTGGATTGCACGCCACCGCAAGTGATGATGGTGTCAGCACCCTGCCGGATGGCATCCGCCAGCGTGAATTCCAGCTTGCGCACCTTGTTGCCCGAGATGGCGCAACCGGTCAGGTCATCACGCTTGACCCAGACCCTCTGCCCGGTGCCCAGGCTCTCACCAAGACGCTGCAACTCGACCAGCGGCGTCGGCAGGCAGGCCAGCGAAAGGCGTTCGGGATATTCCCAGCCTGCCCCAGGCAGCCCCATGCGTTTCAGATCGCCTTGATCGTGCCTTTCGGCAACACAGCGTGCACGGCCTGGCGCTGGAATTTGAGCTCGATATTGTCGCCGGTGTTGAGTACGAGATAGTCCCCTTCCACACGCACAATGCGCCCGAGCATGCCGCAGGTCAAAACCACTTCATCACCCTTGTTAAGGCTGGCCATGAGCGCTTCCTGTTCCTTCTGGCGCTTGCGCTGCGGGCGAATGATGAGGAAATACATGAATACGAACATGCCGACCATCATGATGATCATCGACATGCCGCTCTGCTGGCCGGCCGGCTGGGCTGTGGCTGTTTGCGCGACGGCTTCAGAAATGAAAAAACTCATGCTTACCTCATTTTCACAGGATGGGAAGGAAAAAACAGATTACAGGTCAGATATCTTTCAGCTCACCCTGCAACAGGGCCAGCACATCGTCATGGTGGGTCTTGGTCGCGACCTTGTCCATCACATGGCGCAACTTGCCATCGCGACCGATGATGAAGGTGGTGCGCAGTATTCCCATTGACTCGCGACCCATGAACTTCTTGAGGCCCCAGACGCCATATTTCTCCGCCACGGCATGGTCTGGATCAGACAACAGGTCGAAATTGAGTTTGTCACGCTCGCGGAATTTCAGCAGCGCCTTGGGCTGGTCCGGGCTGATACCCAGCGTCACCACATCCAGTTTGTCGAGTGCCTTGTGGCTGTCGCGGATACCGCAAGCCTGCGTGGTGCAGCCCGGGGTCATCGCCTTGGGATAGAAATAGACAACGACACGCTGCCCCTTGAAATCCTTTAGGGATACAGGCTTGCCATCCTGGTTGGTCAGGGTAAAGACAGGGGCAAGGTTGCCGATTTTAGGGAATGCCATGGCTGTAACCTCCAGGTAAAAACACTATCAGGTCATTATGCCAGCTGTAGCAGGACGAGGCAGCTGCTATGATGGCCAAAATGAAAAGAGTGGCTACCCATGGCACGGATCCTGGTTTTTGACTCGGGGGTTGGTGGTTTGTCCATCCTGCGCGCCCTACAGTCCTGCGAAGAGCTTCAACAACAACGCCAGCAATGGATCTTCTGCTCTGACAATGCGTTCTTCCCCTATGGCACCCGCAAGGAAGACGAATTGCGCACCCGCGTTTGCGATGTGCTGAAGGCAGCGCAGGACCAGTACCATCCCGACATCATCGTCCTGGCTTGCAACACCGCGAGCACCATAGCGCTGGATGCCGCCCGCGCTGCGCTGCGGGTGCCGGTTGTCGGCGTTGTGCCCGCCATCAAGCCTGCTGCCGAAATCAGCCAGTCACATTGCATCGGCCTGCTCGCCACACCGGCCACCATCAACCGCGCCTATACCCAGAAGCTCATTGACGACTTTGCCGCTGACTGCAAGATCATCCGCATCGGCAGCAGTGAAATGGTCTGGATGGCCGAGCAGCAACTGCGCAGCGGCATGATCGACAACACCGAACTGCACCGCATCCTGGCGCCGCTGCGCGATGCCATTGCACACGACCAGCTCGATACCGTCGTGCTGGCCTGCACCCACTTCCCCCTGCTGTCACAACAGCTGCACGAGCAGTTGCCGGAAGTGAAGTATTGGGTCGATTCCGGCAAGGCCATCGCCCAGCGTGTAGCCTGGTGCCTGTCCCGGCAACAGGAGGCCCCTGTAGCGCATACGCCGCTGCCACACCACCTGGCCCTCTTCACCCGCCTGGACAGCCAGGCACGGGAACTCACCCGCGCCCTGCAATATTTCCAGCTCCAGGACATGCGGCAGCTCGACCTGCCACTGACCGAGCTATGATCAGGCCGGCGGCGCAGCCTGGAAGGCCTCGGCAAACCCGGCCGGAGCCTCGACCAGCTGTTTGGCACTGAAATCGAACAACAGCATGCCGGTCTTGGCCAGCGCCACCACCCTGCCGTCGGCCTCGCAGCTGACACGGTAGACAAAATCACAACCGTACTTATGGAAATCTGCGGCTGCCACCTCGATGCGCAGACGGTCACCGTGGTAAGCCTCAGACTTGTACTCAACAGCCAGATCGCCATTGATCATCATCGCATCCGCCACCCCGTACGGATTGCCGAAACGCGCCTGCATGAAGGCCAGCCGCGCCTCGTTCAGGCAGGACACGAGCGAGTCATTGCCCAGGTGGTTGCCCCGGTTGATGAAGGCGATGGGGACAGGCATTTCCATGGCAAAGGGGAAGCTGTCGGGAAGTGTTACCCTGACGCGTGGCATAGTGAAAACCTGCACTGTGGACGGCCTGCCAGTATGGCCAAAACTGCTTTTAATACCAAACACTTGCAACGTGTTAACGGTGTCATTGCGCATTGACTCCACCCCGGCGAAAAAGTATCGTTTCGCGTCTTTTTACCTGTCCGCTTTCCAAGCCATAAACGGGACCTTCCCATGATCAAGCCATCCCTGAAAAACCCCTTCAGGCAGACCGATGAGGTCTCCTTCAAGATCCCTGGCCAGGTCGGCTACGAGCCGGGCCTCTACGAGGCCACCCTCAAGACTGGCCACGACCTGATCCAGCGTCCGAAACAGGCTGCGGGTATGGGCAGCACCCAACGCCAGCACCTGAAAAAACGGATGACGGTGTGGGAGCGCATCCAGGTCCTCTGTGACCACGGCGTAGAGCCGAATGTGCTGTACCAGAACTGGGGACCGAACCTCGATGGCGCCTCTCTCGTCACGGCGATCATCAAGGTCAACGGCCGCGATGTCGCGGTCTACGGCCATGACTTCACCGTGCGCGCCGGCTCCATGGACGCCACCAACGGCGAAAAGCTCGCTCGCCTGTTCAGCCTCGCCGGCAAACTCGGCATCCCGCTGGTCGGCATGAACGACTCGGCCGGTGCCTATGTGCCGGCCGGCGTCGGCGGCCTGGACGGCTATGCGGAAGCATTCACCGCCCTGCGCAAGCTGTCTGGCCGCGTGCCATCGCTGATGTGCATGTTCGGTTTCAATGCCGGCGGCGGCTCTTACCTGCCGCGCCAGGGCAGCTTCGTCATCCAGCCCAACGACACCTTCTTCGGCCTCACCGGCCCGGGTGTTGTGAAGTCAGTATTGGGCGAAGACGTCACCCCGGATGAGCTGGGCGGGCCGAATGTCCATTCCCAGTCCGGTGTCACCGATTTCGTCGTGCAGGACGAGGCCAGCGCCCTCTACCTAGTACGTGAACTGCTCGGCTACCTGCCAGCCAACAACGAGAGCATGGCGCCTTTCCGCGCCACCAGCGACCCGGTGGACCGCAAGACCTGGGACATCGATATCCTGCTGAAAAAAGCCTTCAATTCGCCGAGCGGTTTCAACACCCCGTTCGACATCTCGATCATCATCCAGCAGATCTGCGACCACGGCGATTTCTTTGAAATCCAGCCCGAGCGTGCCCGCAACACCATCTGCGCCCTCGGTCGCATCGGTGGCAATGTGGTCGGCTTTGTCGCCAACAATTCCGCTGTTGCATCCGGCCAGATCGACATCGACGCCGCCTACAAGAACGCGCGTTTTATCCGCTTCTGCAACCTGTACAACATCCCGATGGTGTTCATGGAAGACACTACCGGCTTCCTGCCCGGCCGCGAACAGGAAACCGGGGGTATCGTGCAGGCTGGCCGCGCGATGCTTGATGCCATCATCGACCTGCGCACACCGCGCTTCCTCGTGATCATCCGCAACGCCTTTGGCGGGGCCTATGCCTCATACAACAACTACCCGACCGGCGCTGACCATGTTATCGCGCTGCCGACCACGCGCCTTGCGGTCATGGGACCGGCTGGCGTCGAGTTCGTCTACAAGGAAGAGATCCGCAAGATCCGCGCCGAAGTGAAAGTGCGTGCGCAGAAAGACCCGCAAGCCGCTGCACTGTGGGGCAAGCAGGAAGAAGCCATCCTCGCCCAGCGCTACGAGCGTGAGCTGATGAACCCCAACGAAGCACTGTCGCTGGGCTCGATCTCGTCGATCGTCATGCCATCAGACTTGCGCAAGGAAATCGCGATGAACCTGGAGCTGCACCTGCGCGCCTACAAGCCATCGCCACTGTCAGGCATCCAGCGCGAATTTTTCTGACCTGCATATGCGTGTGTATTACACGCGCATGCACGCAACCGCATTTGACTTGAGGATTACGCCTGTGGGCAGCAAACAGAACTACCTGAACAACCCGATGATCCATGCCAACCGTCGCCTGGACCAAAATCCTTCAGCCTGGGTGCGCAGCTTCGACAGCCGCGACATGAAACCGCTCATCATCTGTCGCGGCCCGATCCGCAAGGAAGCGATGGACGTGTTCGATGAAATGGGCATCCATGGCTATGGCATCCTGCTGTCCGAAAAAGACTCCATCACCTATACCAACGCATTGGCACCGGAACTGCGCAAACTGACCGATCCGACACGCGTACATCGCGTGCCCGATTACACCGGCGCCAACAAGGAAGAACGCCACCAGCGTATCCAGCAGATCGTGCGCATTGCGCACGAGAACGGCTACAACAGCATTTTCGCCGGCTATGGCTTCATGTCAGAAGATGCGGAAATGGTGAAGGCGATGGAGGATGCCGGTCTGATCTTTATCGGTCCAGGCTCCTTCACGCAGAGCGCCGCCGGCCTGAAAGACGAAGCCAAGCGCACTGCACTCGCGGCAGGCGTATCGGTCACGCCTGGCATCAACAACGGCACCACTTTGGCGTTGCTGGCCAAGGCAAAAAACGAGGCCGGACTGGCAAAAATTGCCAGGGATTTCAAACTGGATGTGAAACTCGACAAGCTCGGCTCGCTGGAAGAAAAAGCCGAAGCCGTGCTGGCCGCTTCCTACAAGGCGCACGTCGATGTCATCACGGTCGATGAACTTGCCGAAACCCTGCACCAGGAAATGCTGAAGGTTTTTGCTGAAAACCCGAACAACCGTTTCCGGCTGAAAGCGATTTCCGGCGGTGGCGGCAAGGGACAGCGCATCCTCAATGCACCATCCTCCTTCAAGGGTACGAAAGAAGAACAGATCAGGCAGGCTGCCGCTGTCACACCAGCGCTCGTGCGTGAGGTGCTGGCCGAGGTGAAGTGCAACGGCGTCGGCGACAACAAGAACGTCCTGATCGAGATGAACATCGAGACTACCCGCCACCAGGAAATCCAGGTGGTAGGCAACGGTGACTGGTGCATCACGATGGGCGGCCGCGACTGCTCGCTGCAGATGCACGAACAGAAACTGTTGGAAGTTTCCGTTATCCGCGAGGATCTGGCGAACGCGCACGCCGAGGCTAAGGCCTCCGGCAAGAAAGCCGAAGCTGCCCAGCTGGAGCGCGACATCGAGATCCTCGACCGGATGGAAGCCGAAGCCGTTCGTTTCGGTGAAGCGGTTAAACTGAATTCGGTGGCCACTTTCGAGTGTATTGTTGATGGTGCACGCCACTACTTCATGGAAATGAACACGCGCATCCAGGTGGAGCACCGCGTCACGGAACTCTGCTACTCGCTGACCTTCACCAACCCGGACAATGCTGCCGAAAGCTTCACTGTCACCTCGCTGGTGGAAGTGATGGTATTGCTGGCCCGCCACGGCAAGCGCCTGCCCAAGCCGACCCGCAACGTGCGTGAGCTCGCGTCGGTCGAGGCACGCCTGAACGCAACCAATGATGCATTGCAGCCACATGCCGGCGGCGTCATCAGCAAGTGGTCAGACCCGATCGACGGCGAAATCCGCGACGACCAGGGCATCTCGCTGCACAACCCGGATACCGACGTGTTCATGAAGTACACGCTGGCCGGCGCCTACGATTCCAACATCGCCCTGCTGCTGACCACCGGCAATGACCGCCTCAGCACCTACCAGGCCATGAGCGAGGTGCTGCGCCGCACCGTGCTGCGCGGCAAGGATCTCGCCACCAACCTGGATTTCCATTACGGCCTGGTCAACTGGTTTGTCGGCAACAACATCAATGCCCGGCCGACTACGCGCTTCATCGTGCCCTACCTGACCCTCGTCGGACTACTGAAGGAACAGGCCAACCAGGTCGACCTGCCGCACGCCTGGCAGGCAGTGCGCAAGGCTGCCATTGCCGCAGCCGGCAGCGACAAGGAAAGCCAGCAAGCCGTGGCCGCCGTGGTCGATCGCAAGATCACCCTGTTCGACCGCATCTTCGACGAGCTGCTTGGCAACCCGCATGTGCTGTCCGGCTGGCTGTCGCTGCACAAGCCGCATTTCAAGGTCAGCAAGGGCAAGGTCAGCTGGCTGGAGAACCCGGTGAAACTGCTGGCCGATACCTACCACTTCCTCAACATGGAAGCGCAGGAAAAAGCGCCGGCGGCCTATGTCATCTGGGACCATGACAACGAGGTACTGCAGGATGCGGTCCATTTCTACGCAACGCTGGATGAGAAGCTCGGTAACCCCGACTGGCAAACCCTGCAGCAGCTGCTGGCAGGCAAGGAAGCGCCGAAAGGGATTACCAAGAAAGACTGGGCCGCAGTACAGGCCGCCCATTCCGGCTACCAGGCCGGCTGCGATATCCTGGCTATCCTGCCCTACCTGGCTGACAAAGCCGGTTTCTACAGCCTCAAAGTGAATGCCGACCTGTCGATCGACATCCCGGAAAAACTGCACGACAAGGAACTGCAGGACCGTATGGCGAAAGTGCTGGTGCCACCGCCGGCTGCCAAGTCTGACGAGATCCTCGCGGCATCTGGCGGCATGTTCTACCCGCGTGAGGCACCGGGCCATGACAAGTACCTCGAAGTCGGCAAGCATTTCAACAAGGGCGACGTGATGTACATCGTCGAGGTCATGAAGATGTTCAACAAGGTCTACGCACCTTTCTCCGGCACGGTCGATGCTGTACTGGTCGATACCGACGGCACGATCATCAAGAAAGGCCAGCCACTGTTCAAGATCACGCCGGATGAGAAAGTGGAGATCGAAACCCCGGCACAGGTGGCCGCACGGCAGAAGAAATACACGGAAGAGTTCATCAGCAAGAACCTGTAAGCATGCAGGGTGCAGGCAAGCACAAAAAAACCGGCCCCGGCCGGTTTTTTTGTGGTTTTTTTCCGGCATGCACTTGACGCATTCTACAGGCCTCCATAAAATGCGCGCTCTCCAAACGGAGACCTCAGCGTCCCCTTCGTCTAGAGGCCTAGGACACCGCCCTTTCACGGCGGCGACAGGGGTTCGACTCCCCTAGGGGACGCCATTTTCTCTCCTGGCACACGCCTCCAGTGCCAGCTCCCGGGCGGGAATAGCTCAGTTGGTAGAGCACGACCTTGCCAAGGTCGGGGTCGCGAGTTCGAGTCTCGTTTCCCGCTCCATTTTCCCTGTCAGCATCGCCATCTGGCATAATTCGCGCTCACCCACGATCCGCACTGGCAACTGATGGACTGCGCTGTTTCTATCCGCAACCTGCACAAGACCTATGCCAATGGCTTTTCGGCCCTGAAAGGCATTGACCTCGACGTCCAGCAAGGCGATTTCTTTGCCCTCCTCGGCCCGAACGGCGCCGGCAAATCCACCACCATCGGCATCCTGTGCTCGCTGGTACGCAAGACTTCCGGCAGCGTGAAGATCTTTGGCCTCGACATCGACAGCCATTTCGCCGAAGCGCGCAAGCATATCGGCGTCGTGCCACAGGAATTCAATTTCAGCCAGTTCGAGAAAGTGTTCGACATCATTGCGACGCAAGCCGGCTATTACGGCATGCCTGCAGCACTTGCACGGCAGCGCACCGAACACTACATGAAACAGCTGGACCTGTGGGACAAGCGCGACGTGCCCGCACGCATGCTGTCTGGAGGCATGAAGCGCCGGCTGATGATTGCCCGCGCACTGGTGCATGAGCCGAAGCTGCTGATCCTCGATGAGCCGACTGCTGGTGTCGACATCGAGCTACGCCGTTCGATGTGGGAATTCCTGCAGGAGATCAACCGCGCCGGAACGTCGATCATCCTCACCACACATTACCTGGAAGAAGCGGAAAACCTCTGCCGCAACATTGCCATCATCAACAAGGGCAGCATCATCGAGAACACGTCCATCAAGGCGCTGATCAAGACCCTCGACCGCGAGACTTTCGTGCTAGACCTGCACGCACCCGTCACCGCCTTGCCGGCATTGCCCGGTTTCCAGGTGAAACAGACCGATGCCCAGGTGCTGGAGGTCGAGGTACGGCGCGGCACTGACCTTAACGAGCTGTTTGCCTTGCTGACAGAACAAGGCATCCGCATTACCAGCATGCGCAACAAAGCCAACCGTCTGGAAGAACTGTTCGTGACACTGCTGAACCGCGATGACAGCACGAAGCCTGGAGCAGCTGCATGAGCGCTTACGAAACCTGGATCGCGTTCTGCACGATTCTTGTCAAGGAAATCCGCCGCTTTACCCGCATCTGGGTGCAGACACTGCTGCCGCCGGCTATCACCATGGGGCTGTACTTTGTCATCTTCGGCAAGCTGATCGGCAGTCGTATCGGCGAAATGGGCGGGTTCAGCTACATGGAATTTGTCGTGCCGGGGCTGATCATGATGTCGGTACTGACCAATGCCTACTCCAATGTGGTCTCTTCGTTCTACAGCAACAAGTTCCAGCGCAGCATTGAAGAGCAGCTGATTGCGCCGATCCCGAACTGGGTCATCCTGGCCGGCTATGTGGCGGGCGGTGTGGCGCGCGGTCTCTGTGTCGGCGTCATCGTCACCTTCCTGTCGCTGTTCTTCACCCGCCTCCAGGTACAGCACCCCCTCCTGATGATTGCGATCGTGTTGCTGACTGCGATCCTCTTTTCTCTCGCGGGGCTCATCAACGCCGTCTATGCGAAAAGTTTTGATGACATCTCGATCATCCCGACCTTTGTCCTGACCCCGCTGACCTACCTCGGCGGCGTGTTCTATTCGATCAACCTGCTGCCGCCGTTCTGGCAGGCGCTATCCCAGGCCAACCCGATCCTCTACATGGTCAACGCCTTCCGCTATGGTGTGCTCGGTATCAGCGACGTGAATATCGGTTTTGCCTTCGGCATGATCCTCTTTTTCATCGTGATTGCCGGCGGGTATGCGATGCACCTGCTGCGCAGTGGTCGAGGGTTGCGCAGCTGATGGCCATCGACTACAGCCAGTTACCGCTCGGCAAGCAGACGGCCTACTGCGACCGCTATGACCCGGCCCTGCTGGTCGCCGTGCCGCGCGCCCAGACGCGCCACGCCCTGCCCGGCGATGCGCTAACGCTGCCATTCTGCGGCCATGACGCCTGGACGGGATACGAGCTGTCCTGGCTCGGCCACAACGGCAAGCCTCAGGCCGCCACCCTGCTGCTGCAATATGACGCGCGGACGCCGGCTATCGTGGAATCGAAGTCGCTGAAGCTGTACCTGAACTCGTTCAACCAGACGCCGGCTGACTCGGCAGTAGCGCTGCAGGCGCTGATCCAACACGATGTCGGCAACATTGTCGGTGGAACGGTACAGGCGGAAATCCTGTCGGCTGCCGATGAGCCGCGACTGGCCATCCGGCCGTGGCAGGACCGCTGTATTGACGCCCTCGACATTACGATCGACCGTTACGAGATTGATGCCGGCCTACTGCACTGCCAAGCCGGCGAGATCGCGGAACAAACGGTGGTGAGCCACCTGCTGCGCAGCAACTGCCCGGTCACCGCACAACCGGACTGGGCCAGCGTGCGCATCCACTACCGCGGCCAGCCTATCGACGAGGCCAGCCTGCTGCGCTACATCTGCTCCTTCCGCCTGCACCAGGGTTTCCATGAACAGTGCATCGAGCGGATGTTCTGCGACATCTGGCAACAGTGCCGGCCGGAGCGCCTGGGCATCGAGGGACGCTTCACCCGCCGCGGCGGGCTGGACATCAACCCGTTCCGCGCAAGCCATGCCGACATGCAGGCGACCCACGCGAGACAGTTGCGCCAATGACCCGATATATCCTGCGCCGCCTGTTGCTGACGATCCCGACGCTGCTCGGCATCACGCTGCTGGTTTTCACGCTGACGCGCTTCGTGCCCGGCGGGCCGATCGAACGGTTGATTGCAGAAACACAGATGGCCGGCGCCGAGAGCGGGCAGATGTTGCGCCGCGACAACAGCAACAAGACCGCACTCTCCGAAGAGCAACTCGCCGAACTGAAAGCGTATTACGGCTTCGACAAACCCGTGCTGGTCAGTTACGGCGAATGGTTGTGGCGACTCGTGCGCCTGGACCTCGGTTACTCGACCCGCTACAACGAGCCGGTATGGGATATCGTTGTCTCGCGCATGCCTATCTCGCTGTTCTATGGCGGCATCACATTGTTGCTGACCTATGCCGTGTGCATCCCGCTCGGCATTGCCAAGGCACTGCGCCACGGCCAGGCTTTTGACCACTGGACCTCTGCCGCCGTGTTCTTCGGTTACGCCATCCCGAACTATGTCCTCGGCATCCTGCTGCTGACACTGTTCGCCTCGCACTGGGACATCTTCCCGCTGGGCGGTTTCATCAGCGATGACTTTGCCGACCTGAGCCTGCGCGAGAAAATCCTCGACGTGCTGGCACACGCGACGCTGCCGATTGCCGCCTACATGGTCGGCAGCTTTGCAGTGATGACGATGATCATGAAGAACAGCCTGCTGGACAACCTGGCCAGCGACTATGTGCGCACCGCCGTCGCCAAGGGCCTCGGTTTCCGCCAGGCCGTGTTCCGCCACGCGCTGCGCAACAGCCTGATCCCGCTCGCGACCTCGTTTGGCCACGGCATCTCGATCATCCTCGCCGGTTCCTTCCTCGTCGAGACGGTGTTCAACATCGACGGCATGGGCCTGCTCGGCTATGAATCGCTGGTCGAACGCGATTACCCGGTGGTGATGGGCCTGCTGGTGATTTCGTCGGCGCTGTTCCTGATCGGCAACATCCTGTCGGACCTGTGCGTGGCGGCGATCGACCCGCGGGTGAGGTTCGAATGATGCAGCTGCATCCGCAGACCCGCCGCCAGTGGCAGCGTTTCCGCGAGCAGCGCCGCGGCTACTATTCCGCCATCGCACTGCTGCTACTCGTCTTGCTGAGCTGTGGTGCCGAGTTGCTGGCCAACAACCGCGCGCTGGTGGTGCACTACAATGGCGACTGGTTTTTCCCGACCTACGGCCGCTTCCTGCCTGGCACGACCTTCGGCTTCGACTACCCGCATGAAACCGATTACCGCGCGCTGCAGCAGCATTTTGCCGGCGAGGCCCGCGGCAACTGGGTGCTGATGCCGCCGATCCCGTGGAACCCTTATGAAAGCCACGCCGCCGCCGGACTGTTCCCGCCGCTGGCACCGTCGCTGGAACACCGCCATTTCCTTGGCACCGATGGCGCCGGCCGCGACATCGCCGCGCGCCTGCTCTATGGCTTCCGCCTGTCGATGGCCTTCAGCCTGCTGCTGCTGTTGTGCAATTACCTGATAGGCACCATTGTCGGCATCGCGATGGGTTTCTACGGCGGCAGGTTTGATCTGGTGATGCAGCGCATCATCGAGATCTGGTCGTCGATCCCGACGCTGTACGTCATCATGATTGTCGCCTCGATCATGCTGCCCGGCTTCTGGGTACTGCTCGGCATCATGGTGTTCTTCGACTGGACGGCAATGACCTGGTACATGCGTACAGCCAGTTACAAGGAAAAGGCGCGCACGTATGTGCTGGCTGCCAGGGCGCAGGGCGCGAGCGACTGGCGCATCATCACCCGTCACCTGCTGCCCAATACGCTGACCCTGCTCATCACCTTTGCGCCGTTCTCGATCACCGGTGGCATCACGGCGCTCACCGCGCTCGATTACCTCGGCTTTGGTCTGCCACCGCCGACACCGAGCTGGGGCGAACTGCTGCGGGAGGGCGTGGCGCGGCTCGACAGCGAGTGGATCGTCGGCTCAGTGGTAGTGGCCATGATCACCGTACTGGTGATGGTGACGTGGATCGGCGAAGCCCTGCGCGAAGCCTTCGACCCGAAGAAACACACGGTGTACCAATGATGTTGCGCGTCTGGCTGGTGCTATCCCTCTGCCTCGCCCTGCTCGCCTGTAGCAGCGAACAGGAAACCTCCCTTGTGCCGGCGAAGCTGCCACAGGACCTGCAGCCTTACCCGGTTTCCGCCACGCCGCTGCCTGCTGAGCTCGTCTGGCAGACGAATGACAGCGACCCGGAATTTGCCGACCCGCGCGCCGTGCGCGGCGGCACGCTGCGTGAATCGGTGCCGAGCTTCCCGCTGACCTTGCGCCTGGTGGGGCCGGATTCCAACGGCAGCTTTGCCGGTTATATGCGTGCGCTCAGCATGGGGCTGGTCGATGTGCACCCCAATACGCTGCGGCCGATACCCGCGCTGGCCACGCACTGGGCTTTCGGCGCCGACCACAAGACGGTGTATTTCCGCCTTGACCCGGACGCACGCTGGTCCGATGGCAAGCCGGTCACAGCCGACGACTTCGTGTTCACCCTGGAATTCATGCGCTCGAAACACATCGTCGCGCCGTTCTACAACGACTACTACACCACGCAGCTAACCGACGTGATCAAATACGACGACCACACGATTGCCGTCGTCGCCGGCAACCCGAAACCGGAAGACGAACTGCTGGTCGAGCAGGTCAATATCCGCCCGGTGCCACGCCACTTCCACCTGCTCGACGAACAATGGGTGAGAAATTACAACTGGCTGCCCGAGCCGGGTACGGCGGCTTACCGCGTCAGCCGCGTGCGCAAGGGCAAGTTCGTCGAGTTCGAGCGCATTGCCGACTGGTGGGCCAATGACAAACGCTACTACCGCCACCGCTTCAATCCCGATCGCATCCATGTGAAGGTGGTGCGCGACAACAACGTGGCCTGGCAGTATTTCGAGAAAGGCGAACTCGACAGTTTCGGCCTCACCCTGCCGGACTTCTGGTACAACCGCGCGCAAGGCGAACTGTTCGACAAGGGTTATATCCACAAGATCTGGTTCTACAATAGCGTGCCACAACCGGCACAGGCGCTTTGGCTCAACATGAACAGCCCGCCGCTCGATGACCGCCGGGTGCGGGTGGCTCTGGCCCACGCACTGGATTTCGACAAGGTGATCCAGACCGTGCTGCACGGCGACTACAGCCGCATGGAAACACACAATGTCGGCTACGGTGACTACGACAACAAGGGCATCAAACCCCGCGCCCTGGATCTGCCACTGGCCGTGCGTTACCTGGAAGAAGCCGGCTGGACCACACTCGACAGTGATGGCATCCGCAGCAGGAACGGCCAGCGCCTGGCCCTCACGGTGAGCTACGGCCGACCGGAACACACCGAAAGGCTGGTGATTCTGAAAGAGGAAGCGAAGAAAGCCGGCATCGACCTGCAATTGCAACTGCTCGACAGCTCCGCCTTCACGAAGAAAGTGCTGGAGAAAAACCACCAGATCGCATCGCTCGGCTGGAGCGGCGGCGGCCTGTCACCGGAATACTGGCAGTTCTACCATTCGGACAACGCCAACAAGCCGCAAACCAACAACATCACCAATTTTGCCGACCCGGCAATGGACGCCCTGGTCGACCAGTACCGCGCCGAGCTCAGCAAACCCGTGCGTGTCGAGCTCGCGCATCGCATGGAGCAGATGCTCTTTGACAGCGGCGCGATGATCCCGACCTTCAAGGTACCTTATACCCGCGAGGCTTACTGGGCATGGATCAAGTTGCCGACCGGCAATGCCACACGAACCAGCAGCGCCGTGATCGATGCCATGGGCAATGGCCTGTTCTGGATCGATGTGGAGGAAAAGAACCGCATCCGCGCCTTGCGCCGCCGCGGCGAGCCGCTGTCGGCCCCTGTGACTATTGTTGACGAGACGTGGAAATGACCATGCTGCGCCAGGAACAGGTACCCGATGCCCTGCTCGCCCTGCGGCATGTCAGCGTGAACATCCGCAGCGAAGATGGCGAACGCAAGGTGCTGCACGACATTTCCTTCGACCTGGACAAGGGCGAGATCCTCGGCTTGGTCGGCGAATCCGGTTCCGGCAAGAGCCTGTGCGCGCAAGCCATCATGGGCCTGCTGCCGAAACCGGCGGCGAGCATGACGATGGGCAAGGTATTCCTCAACGGCCAGCGCATCGACAATGACGCTGCCGCGCTGCAGGCGATCCGCGGCAAGCGCATCGCGATGATCTTCCAGGAACCGATGGTAGCACTGAACCCGGTGCAGACCGTGGCGGAGCAGATCGCCGAAGTGTTCACGTTGCATGCGCCCGCGATGACGGCGACAGATATCCGCTCACGCAGCATCGAGCTGCTGGCGCAGGTGGGCATCAGCGAACCGGAACAGCGCCTGCGCGCCTACCCGCACCAGCTGTCGGGCGGCCTCTGCCAGCGCGTGATGATTGCCATGGCGCTCGCCGGCCAGCCGGATGTGCTGATCGCCGACGAACCGAGCACCGCGCTTGATGTAACCACACAGCAACAGTTGCTTGAGCTGCTGCAACAGTTGCAACAACAGCATGGCATGGCCGTGATCTTCATCACACATGACCTGGCACTGGTCGCCAACTGGTGCCAGCGCGTGGCCGTGTTGCAGCACGGCCAGCTGTGCGAGATAGCACCGGTCGGGCAATTGTTCCGTGCGCCGCAACACCAGTACACACGCCAGCTGCTCGCTGCCATCCATGACCAGCCGGATGTGGCGATGGCCAGCAAGGATTGTCCGGTGCTGCTTGAGGCGCGCCACCTGTACAAGGCATTCGAGCCGCCGCGCGCCCTGCTCGCAAGGCGCCAGCCAGCACATGCCGTGCTGCGCGACGTGAGCCTGGCGATTGGCGATGGCGAGATCGTGGCACTGGTGGGTGAATCAGGTTGCGGCAAGAGCACGCTCGGCCGCGCGCTGTTGCTGCTAGACCCGCCGGACAGCGGCGAGCTTCTCTACCGCGGCACACCACTGGACCTGCGTGACAAGGCCCTGCTGCGCAGGCTGCGGCGCGAATTACAGGTGATCTTCCAGGACACCAACGAATCGCTGAATCCTCGCCACACCATCGGCCGCATTCTCAGCGAGCCGTTCGAGATCCACGGCATCGGCAACACCAGCGAGCGCGAACAGCGGGTGCGTGATTTGCTGCGCAAGGTGGAATTACCGGAAGACAGCCTCAACCGCTTCCCGCACGAATTTTCCGGCGGCCAGCGACAGCGCATCGGCATTGCCCGCGCCATCGCGCTGAACCCGAAACTGATTGTCTGTGACGAAGCGGTGTCTGCACTGGATGTGGCCACGCAGGACCAGATCATCCGCCTGCTGCTGAAACTGAAAACCGAATTGCAGTTGTCGCTGCTGTTCATCACGCATGACCTGCATGTGGTGCGCCGCATTGCCGACCGCGTGCTGGTGATGCAGCAGGGACAGATCGTGGAAGCCGGCCGCACCGGTGACATTTTCCATGCACCCCGCCACGAAGCGACCCGGGCCCTGTTGGCAGCCTCACCACAGGTACCCGCCCACCTGTTTGAACCAGACGACGCTGACTGAAGGAAAGCCGTGATGCACAGCCACCACATCCGCACCAGCCGCCTCAATATCCATTACCTCGAAGCCGGCCACGGCGAACCGCTCTTGCTGGTGCATGGCTGGCCACAGTCCTCGCATTGCTGGCACAAGGTGCTGCCGCAGCTCGCGCAGCATTTCCGCGTCATTGCGCCGGACTTGCGCGGCTTCGGCCTGTCGGAAAAATCCGGCCTGCCGCTGTCGCGTGCGCAACTCGCTGATGACCTGCTGTCACTCCTCGATGCCCTGCAAATCGGGCGGGCCCATGTGGCGGGGCATGACTGGGGCGGCATGGTGGCCTTCAAGCTGGCGCTGGAACACCCGCAGCGGGTTGGCCGGCTCGCACTGCTCGATTGCTCGACCACCCACTGGCCGCACTGGGCCGCACACGGGCTGTGGGCCAAGGTACCTGGCTGGGCCGAGGACTATTTTGCCCGCTGCCATGCCGCGTTCATCCGCTGGTGCTTCGCCGGTGAACGCGCGGAGTACCCGGGCGATGTGATCACACCCTTTCCAGCTGCCGCCATGCCCGGGCTCGACTGGTGTGATGCCCCCTCGCTACAGCACTACCTCGACAACCTTGCCCAAGCCGGAACCCAGGCGGCATCGGTCTCGCTGTACCGTGATGCGCTGCCTTTCTACCGCCAGACTGTCGATGGCAGCTGGCAGGCGATGACTGCCGACGACTGCCGGGCCATCTGGCTGCACGAGGGCGGCCCGTTTCGCCACCCGGACTACCGTTCAGCCATCTGCTTCGCGCCAGAGGATCTCGGCCGCCGGATCGGGAACCCGACCCTGCTGGTCTACACGCCGATGCTGCAACCCAGGGGCTTCCGCAACAGCCAGCCGGTGCCGGACTACCGCCCCGCCGGCGACCCCTACAGCGATAGCCTCGCTGCGCCGTTTGCCGACCTGCACTGTGCCGGCATCGCCTGCGGCCATTTCATCCCGGAAGAACAGCCGGATGCGCTGCTCGCCCACCTCTTGCCATTCCTGCTCAGCGCTTAGCGCAGGTGCAGCCCCGGCCAATATGTGGATAATGTTGCCTCCGCAGGTGACCCGCCGGTTTCATGCCACGCAAGATTTTCAAACGTATCACCCTCGACAGACACAAGCTCATTGCCAGTGGCAACCTGTCAGCCCTCGGTGACCGCATCCACGACCCGAACCTGTGGCACCTGAACCGCCACAGCGTCGCACGTGCCTTCCTCGCAGGCATGTTCGCCGGTTTTGCCTTCATGATTTTCCCCGGCCAGATGCTGGTCGCTGCCGTGATCGCGATCTGGATCCGTGGCAACCTGCCAATTGCCTGTGGCCTTGTCTGGATCACCAACCCGCTGACCAGCCCGCCGCTACTCTACATCGCCCTCAAAATCGGCCTGTGGTTCATCCCGATCGAACACCACGTAAACCTCAATGCACTGCTGGATTTCGAATGGACGCGCGCCAGCCTGGTCGAGGAAATGAACGCTTTCAAGAACATGCTGCTTGAAGTGTGGCAACCGCTGCTGCTGGGCTGCATGCTGATCGGGATTGCCATGGCGTTCACCAGCTATTTTGTTATCCAGGCTTTCTGGCGCTGGCACGTTCGGCGCGACTGGAACCGCCGCCAGCTCAAGCGCATCCAGCAGCGCAAGAACACCGTCCCCCCGGCGGCATGAATTCCTCCATGCAGCGTTTTGCTGTGGCGCCGATGATCGACGTCACTGACCGGCACTTCCGTTTCCTCGCACGCCTGCTATCACGCCACACCCTGCTTTATACCGAGATGATCACCACCGGTGCCATCCTGCACGGCCAGCGCGAGCGCCTGCTCGGTTTCAATGCGGAAGAACACCCGGTTGCCCTGCAACTCGGCGGATCGGATCCGGCCGCACTGCGCGACAGCGCACAGATCGCCCAGGCCTACGGCTACGACGAACTGAACCTCAACTGCGGCTGCCCGAGTGACCGCGTGCAAAGCGGCGCCTTCGGCGCCTGCCTGATGGCTACACCGGCACTGGTGCGCGATTGCCTGCGCGCCATGGCCGACGGGACGGATCTGGCAGTCACCCTGAAATGCCGCACCGGTATCGACCAGCAGGACAGTTTCGACGAGTTCCTGCATTTCATCGACACCGCTACCGACAGTCCCTGCCGCACGGTCATCGTGCACGCACGCAACGCCTGGCTGCAGGGCCTGAGCCCGAAGGAGAATCGCGAGATCCCGCCACTGAAATATGACTGGGTCTATCGCCTGAAATCGCTGCGACCACAGCTCACCATCGTGATCAATGGCGGCATCAGGACACTCGCGGAAGCGCAGCAGCACCTGCAGCATGTGGATGGCGTGATGGTCGGCCGCGAGGCCTGGCACAACACCTACTTTCTGGCCGATGTTGATGCACTGTTGTTCGGTGACAAGCAGCCGCCAGCCGACCGGATCGCAGTCACGCGCCGTTATGCCGCGTATTGCGAGCAGCAGGTGGCACTGGGCGTATCACTGACGGCACTGACAAAACACTTGCTGGGCCTGTGGCACAACGTGCCCGGTTCGCGGCAATTCCGCCGCCATATCAGCGAGAATGCGCACCGCAAGGGTGCCACCCCAAGGATTATCGAAGAAGCGCTGGCAATGGTGTCACACTCGACGGAATAACCAGCATTGGTGAATCTTGCGATTGCGTTCGAAATCCCGGTCCAGCGTCTGCGCGGTGATGTCCTGCGGCTGCCAGCCGTGGTCGACGAAAATGTCCTTTTCCAGCCTGAAACGCTGGTGGTTGGTCACGAACACCAACTCGCCATCA
>CALMIC010000279.1 GCA_937864065.1 uncultured Cellvibrionales bacterium
GACCTGTTGATCCGCACCGGCGGTGAGAAGCGCATCAGCAACTTCCTGCTGTGGCATGCGGCCTACGCGGAACTGTATTTTTCTGATCTCTACTGGCCCGATTTCGGTGTGGA
Organism: uncultured Cellvibrionales bacterium; assembly: GCA_937864065.1. Taxonomy (GTDB): domain Bacteria; phylum Pseudomonadota; class Gammaproteobacteria; order Pseudomonadales; family UBA7239; genus UBA7239. The sequence continues at coordinate 114 of CALMIC010000279.1, forward strand.
CGCCATGCGTGAGGCGATCCGCGATTTCCATACCCGGCAGCGCCGCTTCGGGCTGTCGGGCGACCAGGTTGCCGGTCGTGCTTAGGCAGCGTGTTGTTACCGCGTGCGCGCTGCTTGCCCTGCTGGCGGCGGTGTTGCTGTGGTTGCCCTACGAAGGTTTCGCGGTTTTTGCCTCGCTGGTGTTCGTACTGGCTGCGTGGGAGTGGGCGAACCTGGCTGGCCTGGCGCAGCCGAGGGAGCGTTTAGCCTACGCTGGCGCTTTTGCAGTGTTGTTTGCTGTGCTGGCCGCAACAGGAATGCCGCAACAGACGGGCCTGGTCGTGGTTGTGCTGTCGTTGTCCATTGCCGGCTGGCTGGCCGCGCTGGTGGCAGTTGTGCGTTATCCGGCAGCAAAGGCCTGGTATCGTCCAGCTGCGCTGAAAGTGGCGGGCTTGTGGTTGCTGGTGCCGCCGTGGCTGGGCTTGCTGGTCCTGCAGCCGGCTGCCCCGCGCAGTGGCCTTATCTGGCTGGCTATCGCGGTCATTGCTGCAGCTGACATTGGCGCCTATTTCGCCGGCCGTCGCTTCGGTCGCCACAAGCTGGCCGTGCATGTGAGCCCGGGCAAGACCTGGGAAGGTTTCTGGGGTGGTGCAGCGGCCAATGCGCTAATGGCGTCGGTCATAGCCCTTGTGCTGGGATTGTCGTGGCCGGCCTTTGCGTTGTTTGTCGCCGCCATGGTGCTGACGGCGGCCGTCTCGGTACTCGGTGATCTCTTTGAAAGCATGGTCAAGCGCGAGCGCGGTATCAAGGACAGCAGTCAACTGCTGCCTGGTCATGGTGGCGTGCTGGATCGCGTCGATGGTTGGACGGCCGCAGTGCCCCTGTTCACCTTGCTTTACCTGTTGTGCGGTCGCTGAGTCATGCAGGCCATTACTGTCCTCGGAGCCACCGGCTCGATAGGCGTCAGCACCCTGGATGTCATTGCCAGGCACCCGCATCGCTATCGCGTGTTTGCGCTGACGGCGAACAGCCGCACGGATATCCTGCTGCAACAGTGCCGCCAGTTTGCCCCGCGCTATGCGGTGGTGGCTGACGAACAACAGGCCGATGCGTTTGCTCTGCGTGTGCGGGAAGAGGGTCTGGCTGTCGAGGTTCTCGCCGGGGTGGCCGGTCTTGAAGCGGTAGCCGCCCACCCGGAAGTCACCACGGTCATGGCTGCGATTGTCGGCTTTGCCGGCCTGTCGCCAACGCTGGCTGCCGTGCGCGCTGGCAAGAAAATACTGCTGGCGAACAAGGAGGCACTGGTCTGCGCGGGACAGCTGTTCATGCAGGCGGTTGGGCAGGCCGGTGCTACGCTGCTGCCGATTGACAGCGAGCACAACGCGATCTTCCAGTGCCTGCCCTATGGCAAAACGCTGGTGGAGGCCGGCGTCAGGCGATTGTTGTTGACGGCTTCTGGCGGCCCTTTCCGTGAGCGTTCCCTGGAGGAGATGGAGTGGGTCACGCCTGAGCAGGCTTGTGCCCACCCCAACTGGAGCATGGGGCGCAAGATTTCTGTCGATTCCGCCACCATGATGAACAAGGGCCTGGAGCTGATCGAGGCCTGCTGGCTGTTCGGCACGACCCCGGCACAGGTACAGGTCGTGGTGCATCCGCAGAGCATTGTGCATTCGCTGGTCGAGTATGCCGATGGCTCGACCCTGGCGCAGCTGGGCAATCCCGACATGCGGACACCGATCGCTTACGGCCTTGCCTGGCCCGAACGCATTGATGCCGGGGTGCCGGCGCTGGATCTCTTTGTCGCCGGTCGGCTCGATTTCCTGCCGCCAGATGAAGTGCGCTTCCCGGCCTTGCGCCTTGCCAGGGAGGCCTTCATCGCCGGTGGCAGTGCCCCACTGGTACTGAATGCCGCCAACGAAGTGGCGGTGGCCGCTTTCCTGGCAGGCCGCCTGCCGTTTACCGGTGTCGCCCGGATCGTCGAGCGCGTGCTCGAACAACTGGCAGCGAGGCCATTACCAGGGGATCTTTCTGCGCTGGTGGCTGTCGATGCCCTGTCGCGTCAATGCGCCGAGCAGGAGATCAAGGTCCATGCCTGATGCCCTATGGTCGCCGTTGCTGGACGGCTTGTGGTCTTTCGGTTCATTCCTGGTGGCGATCATCGTGCTGGTCACAGTGCATGAATTCGGCCACTTCTGGGTGGCCCGCCGTCTGGGTGTGAAAGTCCTGCGGTTTTCTGTCGGTTTTGGTCGCCCCCTGCTCAGCTGGCGTGACCGGCTCGGTTGTGAGTATGTCATCGCCGGCATCCCGTTTGGCGGTTATGTGAAGATGCTTGACGAGCGGGAGGAGCCGGTTGCCGACGCTGACCAGCCTTTCAGTTTTAATCGCCAGCCGGTCTGGAAGCGGTCGCTCATTGTGGTGGCCGGCCCGGTGGCCAACCTGTTGCTGGCCCTGGCGACTTTCTGGGTGCTGTTCGCGGGCGGGGAAGAGGGCCTGGTGCCGCTGGTGGACAAGGTGACCCCATCGTCCATGGTGGCGCGCGCTGGCCTGGTGCCGGGGCAGGAAATTGTGGCGGTCGACGGTGAGGCCACCCCTACCCGCGCCGATGTATTCCAGGCCCTGCTGGCCCGGGTGGGTGACACCGGCGAGCTGGTGCTGGGCGTGCGCTATCCCGGGGATGGCATCACTTATGACCTGGTGGTTGACCTGGATCGCTGGCTGTCCGATGCCGGTGAACCGGATGTGCTGGGCAGCCTGGGGCTGCGGTTCTACCTGCCGCCGTTTGTCCGCGTTGGCGCGGTGTTGCCAGGCACGCCGGCCGAGCAGGCAGGCCTGCGGGAAGGAGATACCATCGAACGGATGGATGGCAGGCCGGTGGCGGATGTCGATGCGTGGCTGGCTGAGGTCCGTAACAGTCCGGGACGCGAGCTGGCTATGACCGTGCGCCGGGAGGGTGGCCTGTTCGACCTGAAGGTTGTGCCGGCCGAGGTGGCAGGCAAGGATGGCCAGCGGGTAGGGCAAATCGGCGCCCAGGTCGGTAGCCCACCCTTGGACAGCCAGCACATCCGCCGGCTGGATTACAGCTTCCTGCAGTCGTTTGCCCGTGCCGCAAGGGAAACCCAGCGCCAGACCGAAATATTGTTCCTGTCGCTGTACAAGCTGGTGGTGGGGGACCTGTCGCCAAAAAACTTGAGTGGTCCCCTTGGCATTGCTAAAGTGGCCGGCGCTTCCGCTGACCGGGGGCTGGTGGTTTTTTGCCATACGCTGGCCATCCTCAGCATCAGTCTTGGCGTGATGAACATCCTGCCTATCCCTATGCTCGATGGTGGTCACCTGTTGCTGTATCTGGTCGAGGCCATCAAGGGAAGCCCGGTACCGGAGAGGCTGCAGATGCTGGGTAACCAGATCGGCCTGGCCCTGATTATCAGTCTGATGTTGTTTGCGGTGTACAACGATTTTCTCAAGTTGTAGCGCCAGAGTTGTTTGGGGTTCGCAAGAGTCCGGGGATCGTTTTACAAGCGGGTGGTTGCGTAGCGGCCATCCTTGGCCTGGCCGGCTTCAGTGCCGGTTTGCACAGGGGATTTTTGAGTGAAGAAGTTGATAAAGCGCTTGGCCATTTGCCTGCTGGTGTCCGCGCTGCCTGTTGCCCATGCCCAGACACAAGCCCGTCCAGAGGAGCCGGCTGGCGCAGTAGCCCCGGGATCTTTCCGCATTGCCGATATCCGGGTCACAGGTTTGCAGCGACTCACCCCGGGAACCGTGTTCAGTGCCTTGCCCGTCAATATCGGTGACACCCTGGATCCTGCGCGCTGGCAGGAACTGACGCGAGCCCTGTTCCGCACCGGTTACTTCGACGATATCGAGATTGCCCGCGATCGGGACGTGCTGGTCATCAAGGTGGTCGAGCGGCCGACCATTGCCGAAATCAGCGTCAGTGGCAACAAGGTCATCAAGAGCGAAGACCTGATGGACGCGCTGAAGAAGGCCGGGCTGTCCGAGGGGCAGATCTACAAGCCATCCACCCTGGAAGCGCTGGCTGGAGAACTCGAACGGCAGTATGTCGGCCAGGGTCGCTACGGTGCGAAGGTGAAAACCGATGTGCGCGAGTTGCCGCGCAACCGGGTCGGGCTGGCCATTACCGTGGATGAAGGTGATGTCACGGCCATCAAGAGCATCAACATCATCGGCAACAAGTCCTTCACCACCGAAGAATTGCTGCAGTTGTTTGAACTGGAGACGACGGGCTGGTTGTCGTGGATCAACAACCGCGACAAGTACTCGCGCGAAAAACTGACCGGTGATATCGAGAAACTGCGTTCCTTCTATATGGATCGCGGTTACCTGCGTTTCAATATCGAGTCGACCCAGGTGTCCCTGTCGGATGACAAGGAATCGATCTTCATCACGATCAACATCAATGAAGGTGACATCTACACTGTCAGTGCCACCGAGTTCGCCGGTGAGCTGATCGTGCCGGAGGAGGAGCTGCGCGGTCTCGTCGTGTTGCAGTCCAACGAGCCTTTCTCCCAGGTCAAGCTGACGGAATCCACTAACGGCATTAACCAGCGTCTAGGCAATGAGGGCTATACCTATGCCGATGTGCGTGCGATTCCCGAACGCAATGATGCCGAGCGCACTGTGAAGGTGACATTCTTCGTCAACCCGAGCCACCGTGCCTATGTCCGCCGTATCAATTTCCGGGGCAACACGCGCACGGCGGATGAGGTGTTGCGCCGGGAGATGCGCCAGATGGAATCGGCATCAGCCAACAGTGCGAAAATCGAACAGTCAAAGACACGCCTTGAGCGCCTTGGCTATTTCAAGACCGTGCAGGTGGAAACGACCGATGTGCCGGGAACCGGCGACCAGGTCGACGTCGAGTATGTGGTGGAGGAACAGGCCTCAGGCAGCATTGGCGCCAGTATCGGTTTTGCCCAGGGTTCCGGTGTCATCCTGGGAGCGAACATCCAGCAGGACAACTTCCTCGGTACCGGCAAGCAGGTTGGTATCAATGTGAGCACCAGCTCCTATTCTGACCAGATCAATTTCACCTACCTCGACCCTTATTACACCGTCGATGGTGTCAGCCGCGGCTTCAATATCTACTACAGTACGCGCGACCTCGAGGAAGTGAACGTGTCGGATTACTCGGTGGACAGCTATGGTATCGACATGAATTTCGGTTACCCGTTGTCGGAAATCGAGCGCATCGGGTTCGGTATCGGCTATGCGCACAATACAGTGAAAGTCGGTTCTGCACCGGCACAGGAAATTTCGGGCACGCCTGTGCTGCCTGACTCACTGTATGAAGTGGCTGGTTACGGCGATCTCGACAGCAACAACGACGGTTTGATCGATGCGCTGGATGACTGTTTTAACGGCAAAACAGGTGATTGTGGTGTTGCAACGCAGCCATGGACGACCAATATGCTGATCAGTCCGGTATACCAGGGCTTCCTTGATCGCCATGGCGACAGCTTTGATGATATCCGCATGACCGCCAGCTGGAGCCAGTCGACGCTGAACAAGGCGCGCCTGCCCAGCCGTGGCCATTCGCAGAGTGTGTCGTTCGAGATGACGGCGCCCGGTGTCAGTGACCTCGAGTACTGGAAAGGAGTGTACCGTGCCCAGTATTTCAAACCGTTGACGGATGACCTGACCCTGCGCTTCCGCGGTCGCTTTGGTTACGGCGACGGCTATGGTGGCACCGATGAGCTGCCATTCTTCGAGAGCTTCTACGGCGGTGGCTTCGGCTCGGTGCGCGGCTTCAAACGCAACACGCTCGGCCCGCGCGGTACGCCGGCTCGCGCTTACGAGTTGCGCTTGCTGGATAATGGAAAAATTGTCTACGTGGGCACCGGTCTTGCAACCGCCGGTGCGGCACTCCGTGCGCCGGTATCAATCGATGCCGATGATGACCCGATTGGCGGCGACATGATCCTCGATGGCAGCATCGAGATGATTTTCCCGATGCCTTTCGTTAAGGACCAGGGTTCCATGCAGCCGTCCGTATTCCTCGACGTGGGCAATGTCTTCGATACCCAGTGCAGCAAGGTGTACGGTGTAGAGCAGGCGAACTGTACCGATTTCGACCTCGGTGAGTTGCGCTATTCCACCGGGGTGGGCCTGACCTGGATTACCGGCTTCGGCCCCCTGACCTTCAGTGTGGCCAAGGCACTCAATGCCGGTAGCGATGACGAGACCGAGGTGTTCCAGTTCTCCCTTGGCCAGAACTTCTGATGCCATCTTGATGAATTTTTTATGTTTGCCAGTGTAAGGTGCTGGCCTGCAACCACCCCGATAGCCAACAACGGAGTAAGACCGTGAAAAAACTGCTTAAAACCCTCATTGTAAGCGCGGCCGTGCTCGCTGCTCCGCTGGCCATGGCAGCCAATGACAAGATTGCCGTTTTCGACGTGCAGGAAGCCATTCTCAACACCAATATCGCCAAAACGGAAATGAAGGCCTTCGAGAGCCGTTCCGATATTGCCAAGATGATTGCGGATGCCGAGCGCATCAAGAAAGAGATCACCAACCTGCGCGAAGAGCTGGGCAAGGGCAGCAAGTCCCAGGAAAAGCAGAAGAGCATGGAGTTCAAGCAGGCAGACTTTGAACTGATCGTCCGCAAGCTGAATGCCGAGCGCCAGCAGGCAGGCAAGAAACTGATGGATGAAATCGGTCCGCGCCTCGAAGGCATCGTCAAGGACATTGTCGAGCAGGAAGGCATCGGCTTGCTGCTGGACAAGAAGGCCGCTATCCACGCAGAAGCTTCCTTTGATATCACTGCCAAGGTGACTGAAAAGTTGAATGCTGCCAGCAAGAAGTAACTGATGCTGCGCACCTATTCACTGGCCGAGATTGCCGAGCGTTTTGCCCTGCGGTTGGCAGGGCGGCCCGGTGTGGCAGTGAATCCTGGCCAGGCCGTGAGCGGCGTGGCCACCCTGCCATCGGCCTCGGCTGGGGAAGTGAGCTTTTTCGCCAATGTCGCCTATCGCAAGCAATTGCAGCAGACCTGCGCCGCTGCAGTGATCCTGAAGCAGAGCGCGGTGGATGACTGCCCGGTACCTTGCCTGGTTGCAGACAATCCCTACCTCGCCTATGCCAGGATTACAGCGCTGTTTGATGCAGCGCCCAGGCCGCAACCCGGTATCCATCCTTCTGCGATCATCGATACAAGTGCCACAGTGTCGCCGTCCGCCAGTATCGGGCCACACTGCGTTATTGCTGCCGATGCACTCATTGAAGAGGATGTTGTGCTCAATGCCGGTTGTTTTGTCGGTGAGGGTACTGTCGTCGGTACACGCAGCTACCTGCATGCACGTGTCACGCTCTACCACGGCGTGACGTTAGGTGAGGATGTCGTTATCCACAGTGGCGCAGTGATTGGAGCCGATGGATTCGGTTTTGCCCCCGACTTTGGCCCTGGAGGCGGTGGCTGGTGCAAGATCCACCAGCTCGGTGGCGTGCGGGTGGGTAACCGCGTCGAGATCGGAGCCAACAGCTGCATCGACCGCGGCGCGCTGGATGATACGGTGATCGGCGACGGGGTGATTATCGACAACCTCGTGCAAATTGCCCATAACGTGAAAATCGGTGACAACACGGCGATTGCGGCCTGTACCGGCATTGCCGGCAGCACGGAAATCGGCAGCCATTGCACGATTGCCGGCGCGGTCGGTATTGTTGGCCACCTGAAGATTGCCGACAGGGTACATATCACCGCCAAGAGCCTGGTCACCGGTTCCATAGCTGAAGCAGGTTCCTATTCTTCGGGCACTGCTTTGTCACCCACTGCCGCATGGCGCAGGAATGCCGTGCGTTTTTCCCAACTCGATGGCCTTTTCCAGCGTGTGCGCGCACTGGAAGGCAATCGCCCTGAATCCTGAAGGTTTATCGTCATGTTGATGGATGTAAAAGAAATCCGGGAATACCTGCCTCACCGTTACCCATTCCTGCTGGTTGATCGAGTCATCGAGTTGAAGGAGGGTGAGTCGATCGTCGCGTACAAGAACATCACGATCAACGAGGCGATTTTCAACGGGCATTTCCCGGATATCCCGGTGTTTCCCGGTGTGTTGATCATCGAGGCGATGGCACAGGCGGCCGGTATCCTCGGCTTCAAGACGATGAACAAGAAGCCGCAGGACGGCTCGATCTACTATTTTGTCGGTGCTGATGAGGTGCGCTTCAAGCGTCCGGTGGTGCCGGGTGACCAGCTGCGGTTGGAGGCAAGAATCCTTTCCGAGAAACGCGGTATCTGGAAATTTGAATGCCGTGCGCTCGTGGATGGTGAACTGGCTAGCCAGGGCACGATACTGTGCGCTGACCGTAAGGTCTGAGGCATTGTCACGAGGTGGCCATGATTCATCCCAGCGCGATTATCGATCCGTCAGCAAGGCTGGCGGCTGACGTCAGGGTCGGGCCGTGGACGATCATCGGGCCCGACGTGGAAATCGGCGAGGGCACCGAGATCGCCTCGCATGTGGTGCTGAAAGGCCCGACCGTGATCGGCAAGCACAACCGGATCTTCCAGTTCTCTTCTGTTGGCGAAGATACCCCTGACCTCAAGTACAAGGGCGAGCCTACCAGACTGGTGATCGGTGACCACAATGTTATCCGCGAGGGAGTCACTATCCATCGCGGCACGGTACAGGACCGTGGCGAAACGACCATTGGTGACCACAACCTGCTGATGGCCTATGTGCATATCGGCCATGACAGTGTGGTTGGCAATCACACGATCCTTGTCAACAACACTGCGCTGGCCGGCCATGTGCATGTGAACGACTGGGCCATCCTGGGCGGCTACACGCTGGTGCACCAGCGCGTGCGTATCGGTGCACATGCCTTCACCGGCATGGGTACCGCTGTCGGCAAGGATATCCCGGCCTTTGTGCTTGCCTACGGCAATCCGGCCGAAGCGCGCGGCATCAATCTCGAGGGCCTTAAGCGGCGCGGTTTCACACGTGAGCAGCTGACGATCCTTAGTCGTGCCTACAAGACCGTGTATCGCGAAGGCCTGACGCTGGAAGAGGCCTTGTCCGAGCTCGAAGTCATGCACTCCGATTGCCCGCCACTCGACCTGTTTATCGAGTCGCTGCGCAGCTCGACGCGCGGTATCGTGCGCTAGGTATAACCTGGCTGCCTACCCATGCCATCCCACAGTCCATCGCTGCGTATCGGTATCGTCGCTGGTGAAGCCTCCGGTGACATCCTGGGTGCGGGTTTGGTACGGGCCTTGCGCGAGAAATATCCAGATCTCGTGGTGGAGGGTATCGGTGGTCCGCTGATGTTGGCGGAGGGTTGCCGTAGTTTCTTCCCGCAAGACCGGCTGGCAGTGATGGGGCTGGTCGAACCGCTGAAAAGGTTGCCGGAATTGCTCGGTATCCGCCGTTTCCTGCGCGAGCATTTCCTTGCCAATCCGCCGGATGTGTTTGTCGGCATTGATTCCCCGGATTTCAACCTGTTGCTGGAGCAGTCGCTGCGTGAGGCCGGCATCCGCACGGTGCATTATGTGAGCCCGTCAGTCTGGGCCTGGCGCCGTGGGCGGCTGAAGAAAATTGCCCGCGCGGTTGACCTGGTGCTGACACTGTTCCCGTTCGAGGAGCGTTTTTATCGAGACCATGCCACTGCCTTCCCGACACTGAGGGCAGTCTGTGTCGGCCACCCGCTGGCGGACACTATCCCCATGGAAACGGACACTGCTGCTGCGCGCGCCCAGTTGTCCTTCACGGTCTGTACGCAGGCGGTGGCCCTGTTGCCCGGCAGTCGCGCAGGGGAAGTGGCGCGCATGGGGCCGCTGTTCCTCGATGTCGCCCGCTGGTGCGTGCGGCGTCGCCATGACCTGTGTTTCGTCATGCCGGCGGCGAATGCGGCGCGCGAGAAACAGCTGCGTGACATGCTGGTCGATTATCCGGATGTGCCGGTGAGGCTGGTCAGTGGGCAGTCGCAATTGTGCATGGCTGCCAGTGATGCGGTGTTGATGGCGTCCGGTACCACAACCCTCGAGGCGATGTTGCTGAAGAAACCGATGGTAGTGGCCTACCGCATGGCTCCGCTGTCGTTCGCGATCATCTCCAGGTTGTTGAAAGTGCCGTATGTGGCCCTGCCGAACTTGCTGGCTGATGAACAGCTGGTGCCCGAGTTGCTGCAGGATGCAGCCACCGTGGAAAATCTCGGCAATGCCTTGCTGGCAACGCTCAATGATCCGCAGCGTACGGTCATGCTGAAAGAGCGCTTTGCGGCATTGCACACCGATATCCGCCGCAATGCCAGCGAGCGCGCAGCGCTGGCGATCCTGGATCTGCTGGAGTCGCCGCGTGCAGATCGGGCTGTTTGACTGTAGCTACACGGGCGTGTTGCTGGCCGGCGTCGACGAGGTGGGGCGCGGGCCGCTGGCTGGCGATGTGGTCACGGCGGCAGTCATCCTCGATCCGGCCCGGCCGATCACCGGGTTGGATGATTCGAAAAAGCTGACAGAAAAACGGCGTGAAGCGCTGTTCGATGAAATCTGCAGCAAGTCACTCGCCTGGGCGTTTGGCCGCGCCACTGTGGCAGAAATCGATGAACTGAATATCCTGCAGGCCAGCCTGCTGGCCATGCGACGCGCAGTGGAGTCGCTGGCGCTGCAGCCGGAATATGTGCTGGTAGACGGCAACCGCCTGCCACGCTGGCCCTACCGTGCCGAAGCGGTGATCAAGGGCGATAGCCGGGTGCCGGCGATCAGCGCGGCGTCGATCCTCGCCAAAGTGCAACGCGATCGCGAAATGGTGCTGCTGGACCAGCGGTATCCCGGTTACGGTTTTGCTGAACACAAGGGTTACGGTACCGCAACCCATCTGGCTGCGCTACAGCGGCATGGGGTGACGCCGTTACACCGGCGCTCCTATGCGCCGGTAGCGCGTTTGCTGGTGGAGGAGTGAGCTAGCGCGCTGCTCAGCTGGCGCTGCGCAGTGTGCCTATGACCGATTCGAGGGCGCGGTCAAACAGGATGCCGTCTTCGACCATCAAGAGTTTGCCGCTGCGCAACAGGCCGGCAATGTCGTGCTGGTTGCCGGTCAGCACCTTCATGCCTTCGCGGCTGACAAACACATAGCTGCCATTGTGCTTGATGATGGCAGCCAGCTTGATTTTCTGGATCTCGCCACTGTCTTCCGGCTTGTAGTGATACCAGGAGTTCGGGCGCAATGAAGCCACCTGTGCCGTGTACTGGTCTACAACGACGTCGGGTGTCTCTTCTTCTTCCGGTTCGGGCTCGATAACTTCAGCTGCCGCTGGTGGCGCCTTACCCTCGGCGCGCATTCTTTCTTCTTCCAGCCTTCTGCGCTCCGCGTTGATGCGCTGGGTTTTCAGCTCGTCGAGCAACGCCTTGAGTGTATGTTCGCGATCGGCTTTTTCCTGGCCGAGTTCTGTCATCTGCTTGTTCATTGAAGTGAACAGGTCTTTCAGGTTGACAGGGCTGCCTATGCCGGCTTCGATCAGCAGCTCGAGGTCGGCGAGCGCTTTTTGCAGCTCTTCCGATTCCCCCTGCTCATCCTTGTTGTAGTGGAAGAACAGCACCGGCTCCCATTGCTGGTTGATGAACTGTCGTGTCAGTGGCGGAATGGCCTTGCGGCTGGTGCGGACAGCAATCGCTAGCTTGACCCGCGCCCGCGCGGCTTCCGCACGCGCAGCCGCTTGTTCCGCTTCAAGGATGCGCTCCTCCAGCACGGCGGCACGCTGTTCTTCTTTCTCGACGAATTCGGCTAGTGTCTGCAGGTTTTCCTCGAAGACTTCCTCGTTTTCTTCGTGGCGCTCCTTGACGTCCTCGACGATGGAGACGATTTTCTTGTAGAAGTTGTCCTTGGCCGCATTGGCTTTCGGCGTCCAGTGCGTGCCGGCCTTGGCGATCTCGTTGACCAGTTGCTGGGCGCTGTTCTCGGCGTCGGCAAAAAAGTTCTCATCCTTGAGAGCTTTTTTCAGGATCGGTAGCTGCAGGTCATCCAGCAGGGGCTTGATCGGCTGGGCGATGGTTTCCTCGGCCTTGAACTTCTCGAACATCATCGACAGCAGGGCGATAGAACCCTGGGTCTGGTCGTTGAGGGCAAAGGACGACAGGTTGGTGCTGGCCTTCAGCAGGCTTGCCAGCGTTTGTTGCATATCGGCTTCGCGATAACCGGTTTCCGGGTTGATCCGTACTTCCGGTTGCTTCACATCGCGCAAGGCATCGATTACATCGGTCGTGGCAATGGCTGGCCCCGTCTTGGTGCTGACGATGTGCTTCTGCATCTCGGGGTTCTGCAGGCTGGCGTTTTTCACCAGCTGGGCAAGGCCTTCCACCATTTCTTCTGGTTTCGCGGCATCGGCACCTTCAGCCGGTTTGCCTGTCACCTGGCTGATGAGCTCCTTGCGCATCGCTTCCGCTTTCTGCTTTTCTGCCTCGCGGCCATGCTTGTAGCGGTTGTTGACAGCTTCTTCATCGAGATCGGGCAGGACGCGCTGCCGGATCAGGGCATTGTTCAGTTCAGCGAGTACTTCCGGGTAGAATTTTTCACAGGCCTTGTTCCAGCTGGCTACGGCAGCCGAACGGCTGTTGGCATTGTCGCTGGCCCCTTCGGCGCAACGGTTGAACATGGTGGCCAGTTGCTTCGGGTGCAACGGGTTGTCGGCCAGCAGGAATGGCCGGCTAATGATCTTTTCCAGCCGCATGCTGAAGCAGGACAGGGCAAACTGGTTGACCTCATACAGTTGCCGGCCTTGCTTTTCCACCGCCAGCTGGGCTTCCAGTTCTTCCTTGCTCAGCAGTGACAGCTTGCTGATGCGCTCCTCGCGTTCTTCCTTGGCGCTTTTCTTTTTCTTGTCTGCGGGTTTGGGGCGCTCGAGGATGGCAGCGAATGCTGCCAGCAGCAGGTCGGAAAACTGCTGTTCAAACGCCGCGCCTTTGTCAGGGCCTGGCCGGTTATCGCCTCCTGCCTTGAAGTTGACGAGTACCGGCCCGGCAGCACGCTTTGCTGCTGGCACCAGCAGGGTCTGGGCGAGTTTGTAGGTCTTGTCCAGCTTTTCCGGGAGAACTGCCATCCAGTTTGCGTCCGCCAAAGGTTCATGGCCCTCCAGTATACGAACAGGCGGGGCTCTTGCCAAAGGACGGCTGTGCCAGCGCCAGGCTGGCGGCTGTTGGTCAGCACTGGCGGCTCGCTTATCATGCCGGTACACCCTGATTGCGGATTGTTGTCGTGCCCCAGCCCGGTTTTGTCCATCTGCGCCTGCACACCGAGTACTCCCTCATCGATGGCCTGGTGACGGTGGATGCGCTGGTGCCGAGGCTGCGCGAACTGGGCATGCCGGCCATAGCTATCACTGACCTGTGCAATTTCTATGGGCTGATCAAGTTCTACAAGGCTGTGCAGGGCAAGGGCATCAAGCCGATCGTGGGCAGTGACCTCTGGCTGTGTGACGGGGAGGACACCTCCCAGCCGGCGCTGGTGACGGCCCTGGCCATGGATGCGACGGGCTACCGCCACCTCACCGAGCTTATCTCGCGCGCCTACCAGCATGGCCAGTCGCAGGGGCGGGCGATTGTCCAGCGCGGCTGGCTGGCCGAACTGAATGGCGGCTTGCTGTTGCTCTCCGGTGGCCGCGCGGGCGATGTCGGGCAGGCCCTGCTGCACGGCCACCCGGAAGAGGCCCGCGCCTTGCTGGCACGCTGGCAAGCGGATTTTCCCGACCGCTTCTACCTTGAGGTGCAGCGCACCGGCCGTGCAGGCGAGGAGGAATACCTGCACGCTGCCGTGCAGCTGGCTGTGGAGACCGGTTGCCCGCTGGTGGCGACCAATGATGTGCGCTTCATCCATCGCGACGAGTTCGAGGCCCATGAGGTGCGCGTGTGCATCAACGAGGGGCGCACCCTGGATGACCCGCGCCGCGAGCGTCGCTACAGCGAGGAGCAGTACCTGAAATCGGCAGAGGAAATGGCCGCCCTGTTTGCCGACATCCCGTCAGCGCTGGCGAATACGGTCGAGATCGCCCGCCGCTGCAATGTCACGATCCAGCTCGGCAAGTATTTCCTGCCCGACTACCCCGTGCCGGCTGGTATGACCATCGAGGCATTTTTCGAGCAGGTGTCGCGCGAGGGACTGCAAGAGCGGTTGCAGAAGCTGTTGCCGCCTGGCAGTGACCCGGACGGCAGCCGGCGCCAGGTCTATGAGGACAGGCTGGCGTTCGAGTTGTCAATCATTAACCAGATGGGTTTCCCCGGCTACTTCCTCATCGTGATGGATTTCATCCAGTGGGCGAAGAACAACGGCATTCCGGTCGGGCCGGGTCGCGGTTCCGGTGCCGGCTCGCTGGTCGCCTATGCACTGAAGATCACCGACCTCGACCCGCTGGCCTATGACCTGCTGTTCGAGCGCTTCCTGAACCCGGAGCGCGTGTCGATGCCGGATTTCGATATCGATTTCTGCATGGACAACCGCGACCGCGTCATCGCCTACGTCGCCGACAAGTACGGGCGCGATGCGGTGTCGCAGATCATCACCTTCGGCACGATGGCGGCGAAAGCCGTGGTGCGCGACGTGGCGCGTGTGCAGGGCAAATCGTACGGGCTGGCGGACAAGCTGTCGAAGATGATCCCGTTCGAGGTCGGCATCACGCTCGAGGATGCCTGCAAGAAAGAGGAGGTGCTGCGCGATTTCCTCGAGCAGGATGCCGATGCGCGCGAGATCTGGGACATGGCGCTGCAACTCGAAGGCATCACGCGCAATGTCGGCAAGCATGCCGGCGGCGTGGTCATCGCGCCGACGAAACTTACCGATTTCTCGCCGCTGTTCTGCGACGAGGCGGGCGGTGGCCTGGTGACCCAGTTCGACAAGAACGATGTGGAAGAGGCGGGGCTGGTCAAGTTCGACTTCCTCGGCCTGCGCACACTGACGATCATCGACTGGGCGATCAAGATGATCAATGCGCGCCCGGCAGAAACCGGTGAGGAGCCGCTCGACATCACCGATATCCCGCTCGACGACAAGCCGACCTTCGACCTGTTGAAAAAGGCACAGACGACGGCGGTGTTCCAGCTCGAATCGAGCGGCATGAAAAACCTGATCAAGAAACTGTTACCGGATTGCTTCGAGGATATCGTCGCCCTCGTGGCGCTGTTCCGCCCCGGCCCGCTCGAATCCGGCATGGTGGACGACTTCATCAACCGCAAGCACGGCAAGGCCAGCCTGGCCTACCCGACTGTCGAGCTGCACCACGACGACCTCGAACCGGTATTGCGCCCGACCTATGGCGTTATCGTCTACCAGGAACAGGTCATGCAGATCTCGCAGGTGCTGGCCGGCTACACGCTGGGCGGTGCCGACATGTTGCGCCGCGCGATGGGCAAGAAAAAGCCGGAAGAAATGGCGAAGGAGCGCGGCAAGTTCACCGAGGGCGCGATTGCGCGCGGTATCAATGCCGAGCAGGCCGGCGGCATTTTCGACCTGATGGAAAAATTTGCCGGTTACGGTTTCAACAAGTCGCACTCGGCGGCCTATGCGCTGGTGTCGTACCAGACCGCCTGGCTCAAGTGCCACTACCCGTCCGAATTCATGGCGGCGACGATGTCGTCGGACATGGACAAGACCGACAAGGTGGTCACGTTTATCGAGGAGTGCCGCGAACTCGGCCTGACCCTGCTGCCCCCGGATGTGAACCAGGGGGCGTTCCAGTTTACCGTCGACCGCGACGGCCGCATTGTCTTCGGTCTCGGTGCTATCAAGGGGCTTGGTGAAGGGCCGATCGAGTCGATTGTCGCAGCGCGTGCGGAGGGTGGCGAATTCCGCGACCTGTTCGATTTCTGTGCCCGCATTGATACGCGCAAGCTCAACAAGCGTGCGCTGGAAGCACTGGTGCGCAGCGGCGCGCTGGACCGGCTGATTGCTGTCGACGATGTCGACAAGGCGCGCGCGATGCTGATGGCGGCGCTGCCGGATGCCGTGCAGGCGTCTGGCCAGAAGAGCAAGAACCAGAGCCTCGGCATGGCGGACCTGTTCGGTGAGGTGGTGTCGACCGCTGCCGAGGCCAGTGGCGACCCGTATGCCGACTACCGCAGTGTGTCGCCGTGGTCGCTGCGTGAGCGCTTGCAGGGCGAGCGCGATACCCTCGGCCTGTACCTGACTGGCCACCCGATCGAGGAGTACCAGGACGAGTTGCGCGGGCTGGTCAAGCGCCGCCTGGCTGACTTGCAGCCCGACCGTGCGCCACAGCGCCTGGCGGGCCTTGTGGTCGAGGTGCGGGTGCGCAAGACCAAGAGCGGGCGCAATATCGCCTCGGTGATCCTGGATGACCGCAGTGGCCGCATCGAAGTGACTATCTTTGCCGACCAGTACGAACAGGTGCGCGACAAGCTGGTGGCAGACCGCGTGCTGGTGGTGGAAGGTACCGTCAGCGAGGACGATTACCGTGGCGGGCTCGCAGTCCGCGCCAGCCAGTTGCGCGACCTGCAGGAAGTCCGCAGTGAGCAGCTGCGCTATTTGCAGATCGCCCTTGATGCTGAGACACTGGCCGGCCAGTCGGGCGGCCGTGACAGTCCGGCAGCCCAGCTGGCCCGCGTATTGCAGCCTTACCGGCAGGGACAGTCCAGCCTGCGGCTGGTGTACCAGGGCCAACAGGCACGCGGTGAGATTGCGGCCGGGGAGGCCTGGCGCGTCCAGCCGGCAGACGAACTGCTGCGCGCATTGCGCGTGCGCTACGGGCGCGGGGCAGTCAGCCTGCATTATTGAAACGCAGAGATGTAACAGTTTTATTGTGGAGTGAGCAGTGCCCTACAACTATCTTCAGTTTGAACAGCCGATTGCCGAGCTGGAAGCCAAGATCGAGGAGCTGCAGCTGGTTGGCAATGACTCCGGCGTCAATATCGCCGACGAACTGGCGAAACTGCGCGAGAAAAGCCGCAAGCAGACCGAGAAAATCTACAGTGACCTCACTGCCTGGCAGATCGTGCAGGTGGCCCGTCACCCGCATCGCCCGTACACGCTGGACTACATCCCGCGCCTGTTCACCGATTTTGACGAGCTGCATGGCGACCGCCGCTTCGGCGATGACAAGTCCATCATCGGCGGCATCGCGCGCCTCGATGGCAAGCCGGTGATGGTCATTGGCCAGGAGAAAGGCCGCAGCGTGCCGGATAAAGTCGCGCGCAATTTCGGCATGCCCAAGCCGGAAGGCTACCGCAAGGCGTTGCGCCTGATGGAGATGGCCGAGCGTTTCCGCTTGCCGGTGCTGACCCTGATCGACACCCCGGGTGCCTACCCTGGTATCGATAGCGAGGAGCGCGGCATTTCCGAGGCCATTGCGCAGAACCTGGCGGTGATGTCGCGCCTGCGCACACCGATTATCTGTACCGTGATCGGCGAGGGCAGCTCCGGCGGTGCACTCGGCATCGGCGTCGGTGACCAGGTCAACATGCTGCAGTACGCCACCTATTTCGTTATCTCGCCGGAAGGCTGTGCCAACATCATCTGGAAAACAGCCGAGAAGGCGCCGCTGGCGGCCGAGGCGATGGGTGTGACCTCGAAGACCCTGCTCGAGCTCGGTATTGTCGACACGATGATCCCCGAACCGCTCGGCGGCGCACACCGCAATGTCGATGAGATGGCGCAACGCCTGCGCGAAACCCTGTCGCGCCAGGTGGACGAACTGCAGCAGAAGCCGCTCGACGAGTTGCTCGAGCAGCGCTACCGTCGCCTGATGAGCTTCGGCAACCCCTGACGGAGCCCCCCTTGAAAGCGACCCTGCCGGAGCAGCTGCGAGACAAACTGGCCGCTTTCGCTGATGCCGAGCGCTTCCTGGTCGCTTTCAGTGGCGGTGCGGATTCCCATGCGCTGCTCCATGCGCTGGTATTGCTGGAACTGCCACAGGAAATCCTCGCGCTGCATGTCAACCACGGGTTGAGCCCGAATGCCGACAACTGGCAGCTGCACTGCGAGGCGGTATGCCGTGAGCTGCAAGTCGGTTTCTGTGCCGAGCGTGCGCGCATCCAGCGCGATGGCACGGGCCTGGAAAACGCCGCACGCCAGGCGCGCTACGATATCTTCGCCCGCCATGTGCTGCCCGGCGATGTGCTGCTGATGGCGCACCATGCCGATGACCAGATCGAGACTTTTTTCCTCCGCCTGTTGCGCGGTGCCGGTGTTCGCGGCCTCGGCGGCATGCCGGAATGGCGCGCGATAGGACAGGGGTGCCTGTACCGGCCGTGGCTGGATCGCGCACGCTGCGAGCTGCGCCATTACGCCCGTGAGCAGGGCCTGGGGTGGGTGGAAGACGAATCGAATGTTGACCTGCAGTTCGACCGCAACTATCTGCGTGAGCAGGTGTTGCCGGTGCTGCAGGCGCGCTGGCCACAGGCGGCGCAATCGATTGCCCGCAGCATGGCCTGGTGCGGTGAAGCTGATGCGGTGACCGACGAGCTGGCTGATATCGATTACTTTGCCTGCTATCCCCACGCGGAGCGTTACGGTTACTCACTGTCTTTCAGTTACTTGCGCGGCTTGTCGCGCGCCCGCCGGCGCAATGTGCTGCGCCTGTGGCTCACGCGTTGTGGCATCCCGGTGCCGGGGCACCGCATCCTTGATGCGATGCAGCTGCAGATGATGGATTCGCGCAGCGATGCGTCGCCGCTAGTGGAATGGGACCTGTGGCAGTGCCGTCGCTACCAGGGCCGGCTGTATGTGATGCAGCAATTGCCGCCACTCGACAGCGAGCGCAGCTGGCAATGCCTCGTCGGCGAGGTGCTGGAAGACCCGGCTTTTGGCCAATTGTCGTTCGCCGCCTGCAGCGGGCACGGTATGCGGCTGCATCCGCTGCGGCCGCTGACGGTCAATTTTGCCCGCGAGGGTTTGCGTTGCCGTCCGTGTGGCCGCGAGCATTCGCAGACACTGAAGAAGCTGTTCCAGGAATTCGGTGTGCCGCCGTGGTTGCGTGAGCGCACCCCGCTGATCTACCAGGACGGGCAGCTGCTGGCGATAGGCGATTGGTGGGTCTGTGCTGAAGCCGCTGTGGCGGGGAATGAAACCGGTTACATCCCGCAATGGGCATTGCCGGGCTGATAATGGTTCGTTATCTGGTTGTTTGTTTGTGAGATCGGCAGTGATTTGGATGATTGTCGTGCTGGGGTTGTTAATATCTCAGACAACGCTCGCCTTATTGATTTTTCCTGCCCCAGATTGTCAGTTGTATACGCGAACGGAAAAGAGCATTCCAGCAGTTTCTAAGTATTTTTCCGATAAGGATAGCGATGGAATCGGCGCTATAGAGATTTGCAATTATCGTGGTGTATCCCAGCTATCAATACTCTCTGACATAAAAGAAGTTGATGGTGTCAGATTTTATTATTCTGATGTGGTATTCAAGGGGGAAATTCGGGATATAAGAGCGATGCATGATTTGCCTTTTTCGGGGCGTGTTAACCCATATCCATCGGCATATATGTGTTTTGCCGCTAGTTTTTGTGGGGGTTATAAGGATAGTGGGTTTGCATTGGTTTCGAATGTCAGCTTGGGCGTTTTTAATAAGTTGAAATCTTGTTTTTCTGATGTTCTCTCTTCCGAAAAACGATTTTCCGAAATTTTGGAAGCCAACAAAAGACATGATTTGGCTGTTTCTGAATCAGACATGAATGGATTTAAGAAAGTTATTTTGCAAGATGTCATCCGAAAGGGGAAGGTCACGTACTATGTTGCCTTTCACTCTGGTGATGCGTGGGCATTGCCCCAGTATGAGCTGATACTGTCTTACGATGTCAAGGCTTGGGGGTTTCGATTTGATTTGGGTGGTGACTGCATTTATATCAGGCAGTTTTCAGAGGTCGATTTGTAGGGCGTCATTATTTTTTTGAGTTTTTATGCCCAGCTTTCTGGGGATATGGTCGCCGTGCGGTCGGCGCTACTGATCCAGACCTGCCCATCCTGTATCGTCACCTGCAAATCCATATTGCGCGCCGCCAGTCCGGTCAGCGCGTCGGTTGCTGCTTTCGGCAGGAACAGCACTTGCAGGTTGTCGAAGCGTGCGAGCTTGTCGCGGATCTTGTCCCACCACGGCATGGCATTGCGCGGGCCGTAGCTGATCACGGTGACCCGGTCGGCCCGGTTGCAGCCTTTACGGATGCGCGATTCATCCGGCACCCCCAGTTCAATCCAGTGTGTGATGTGGTCAGTCAGGTCCTTGTCCCACACATCCGGTTCGTCATCGGTGCTGATCCCGCGCGTGAAGGC
>CALMIC010000280.1 GCA_937864065.1 uncultured Cellvibrionales bacterium
AAGCTACAACATCACCCCTGCCGCAGCCTGGCAATGGCTGCTGACAGCGCCAGCACCCGCTCTGCCTCCTCCGCATGCAGGTTTTCCACGAGCTTGCCATCCAGCACCGCCACGCCATTGCCTGCCGTGACAGCCTCTTGCCAGGCCTGCCGGATGCGCCCCGCACGCTCGACGTCATCCGCCGACGGCGCAAACACCCGGTTTGCCTCCCCGATCTGCCCTGGATGGATCAGCGACTTGCCATCAAAGCCTAATGCCCGACCCTGTTCGCAGCTGGCACTGAAACCGGCCGTGTCGGCGATATCCAGGTAAACCCCGTCGATAACGTCGATACCGGCCATGCGGGCAGCGACCACGCAGCGGCTGAGGCTGTACAGGAAGCCCAGGCGATCAGGGCGATGCGGTACCCGCAGCTCCTTGGCCAGGTCGGAGGTGCCCATCACCAGTACTTGCAGGCGTGTATGCGCCAGCGCGATCTCGTCCGCATTGGCCACGCCGCGCGGGGTTTCGATCATCGCCCACAGGGCCATGCCCTCTGGCAGCTGGTCAGCGACATGCTGTACTGTGACGGCATCTTCCACCTTCGGCACGACCACTGCGTGCACCGGCGCACGGATCACGGCGGCAAGGTCCTGCTCGAACCAGGGCGTCCCGACACCATTGATGCGTATGGCCACTTCACGCTGGCCGAAGCCGCCGGCAGCCGCTGCTTCCACCGCCTGTTCCCGGGCCGATGCTTTCATCGCCGGCGCCACAGCGTCCTCAAGATCCATGATGATGCAGTCGGCAGGCAAGCTGCGTGCCTTTTCGAGGGCGCGGGCATTGCTGGCGGGCATGTACAGGACGGAACGGCGCGGGACGATGCTCATGACGGGAATCCGTAGCGAAAAACGACGGAATCATAAACGAAAACGCCCCGTAACCGGGGCGTCTCGCTGCAGGACAATGGCGGGGATCAACCGAAGTTTTTCGCCACGAAGTCCCAGTTGACCAGGTTCCAGAACGACTCGACATACTTGGCCCGCAGGTTACGGTAGTCGATGTAGTAAGCGTGTTCCCAGACATCGCAGGTCAACAGCGGTGTCTTGCCTTCGGTCAGAGGGCAACCGGCGGCGCCCATGTTGACGATCTCGACCGAACCATCGGCATTCTTCACCAGCCAGGTCCAGGCAGAGCCGAAGTTGCCGACGGCCATCGTGCTGAACTTTTCCTTGAAAGCGGCGAAGGAACCATAGGCCTTGTTGATGGCGTCTGCCAGCGCGCCAGTCGGCTCACCACCGCCATTCGGTTTCAGGCAGTTCCAGTAGAAGGTGTGGTTCCAGATTTGCGCGGCATTGTTGTAGACGCCACCGGAAGATGTCTTGATGATCTCTTCCAGGCTTTTGCCTTCGAATTCAGTGCCGGGTACCAGGTTGTTCAGGTTGGTGACATAGGCCTGGTGGTGTTTGCTGTAATGGAAATCCAGTGTTTCGGCCGAGATGTGTGGTGCAAGGGCATCTTTGGCATACGGCAGCGGTGGCAGTTCAAAAGCCATGGGTAAAGTCTCCATTGAAGGGTTGTGAATACGTCGGCCAAGTATTGGCGTTTTGGCGCTGATTGCAAGCCCCGGACGGGGCTTGCGGCTAGATATCGCGAAAATCGTACTCGCGCAGTTCCCGCTTCAGCCTGACCTCCTCCATCCGGTCCTCCAGCCTGCGCCGCATGTCCTTGTTAATCGTGATGGCTTTTTCTGCCAACGGATCGACGTCCTGGTCGGTCTCGAATTCATCCGCATCGACGATGCTGTTATCGATATCAAGTTTGCCCATAAATATTCCCCCGAATATTTGAATACAGACAGCTTTGACAAGGTCGCCACCAAGGTGGTGTCGCGAAAATTATCGCGGTTTGTGCAAGCGGTCAATATCCAGATACCAGAGACAAAAAAGCCCGCACGAAGCGGGCTTTTTACAGCGCACTGATTGCTCAGTGGAACTGCTCTTCTTCGGTGGAGCCAGTCAGTGCGGTCACAGAGGAAATACCGCCCTGGATCACGGTGGTCACGTCGTCGAAGTAGCCGGTACCGACTTCCTGCTGGTGCGACACGAAGGTGTAGCCACGGTCGCGGGCAGCGAATTCCGGCTCCTGGACCTTCTCGACGTAGGCCGACATGCCGCGCTTGGCGTAGTCCTGGGCCAGATCGA
>CALMIC010000281.1 GCA_937864065.1 uncultured Cellvibrionales bacterium
AACACCGAACCAATGGCAGGCAGAATCGGCAATGGATGACTTGCATCACATCATGAACACCCTGGAGCAGCTGGCCGGGCGCGAGGTGGATATCGTGCCTTCCGTCTACGCGCGCTTCTTTGCCGCCTGCCCGCCGGCCGCCGCCTTGTTCGGCTCGGCCGAGGCCAGGGCGGTGCAGGGCAAGATGGTGAATGAGCTGGTGCAGACGGTCATCGACCGGCTGGAAGGCAAGCCGTACAGCGCGCAAGTGGTGGAAACGATGGTGAGTGACCACGACAGCTGGGGCGTGACCCTGCCGATGTACGAGGCTTTCCTCGCTGCATTTGCGGCTGCCTTGCAGGATGCACTGGGTGCAGACGCAGAACCTGCCGCCATGGCGGTTTGGCACCGTGAACTGGCGGCATTGCGCGACACGGTGGCCGGGCATCTGTAGGGGCGATTCGCGAATCGCCCCTACGACTACGCGAATCGCCCCTGCGTAATCGCCCCTACATGAATCACACGGTCGTCAGAATTTATCCACCGGCAGGTCCATGACGAGATCCGCGCCGCTGCGCACGGCCTTGTCCAGCGCGTGGATCTGCGGCAGCAACCGGCCGAAATAGAAGCGGCCAACCACATGGTGGTCAGTGTTGCTCGGGTCAGTGGCGATCATCTTCAGCCACAGCCAGGCATAGACCGTATGGCCGACGAGGTGCAGGTAATCACAGGCCGCTGAACCGCACAGGTCGGCATCGCGCTTGTCCTGTTTCACCAGCCACAGTGTGAGCTCGCGCAAGGTGGAGCAGGCGGCCAGTACCGCGTCTTCCTCGCTGGCGAATAGCGCGCTGGTGTCGGCCACATCCTGTTCCATCTCGAGGATGAAATCGCGGATCCAGCGGCCGCCGTTGGCGAGCACTTTCCGTTTCAGCAGGTCCTGGGCCTGGATGCCGTTGGTGCCTTCGTAGATCTGCGCGATGCGCGCATCGCGCACCAGCTGTTCCTGGCCGTTGTCGCGGATGTAGCCGTGGCCACCAAACACCTGCTGGCCTAGCACGCAGCTGTCAAAACCCTTGTCAGTGAAGAACGCCTTGGCGACCGGTGTCAGCAGCGCCACGCGCTGCGCTGCCCTGGCGGCGGTGTCGTGGTCCGGGTGGTGGTTGGCGAGGTCGAGCTGCAGGCCGAGGTAGACGGCAAACGCCCGGCCGGCTTCATTCCACGCGCGCTGTGTCAGCAGCATGCGGCGCACGTCGGCGTGGTGGATGATCGGGTCGGCTGGCCCCTGCGGGTTCATCGCGCTGTGGGCGGCGCGGCCTTGCAGACGCTCTTTCGCATAGCGCACGGCATTCTGGTACGACATCTCGCCGCAGCCGATGCCCTGGATGCCGATTGACAGCCTTTCGTAGTTCATCATCGTGAACATCGCGGCCAGGCCCTGGTGCGGTTGGCCGACGAGATAACCGGTCGCGCCGTCGAAATTCATCACGCAGGTGGCGGAGGCCTTGATGCCCATCTTGTGTTCCAGCGCGCTGGCGCTGACCGCATTGCGCGCGCCACAGGAGCCGTCGCCATTGACGAGCATTTTCGGCACCAGGAACAGCGAAATACCTTTCGGGCCGGGCGGGGCATCGGGCAGGCGTGCGAGCACAAGATGGATGATATTGCTGGTGAGGTCGTGGTCGCCGCCGGTGATGAAGATTTTCGTGCCGCTGATGCGATAGCTGCCGTCCGCTTGCGGCTCGGCTTTGGTTTTCAGCAGGCCGAGGTCCGAGCCCGCGTGCGGTTCGGTGAGGCACATCGCGCCGGCCCACTCGCCGCTGTACAGCTTGGGCAGGTAGCGCTGCTTCAGTTCCTCCATTGCATGCGCGTGGATCGCGAGTGCTGCGCCGCTGGTCAGTGCGACATATAACGTGAAGCTGTTGTTGGCGCTGTAGAGCATTTCCTCGAACAGCACCGTGAGCATTTTCGGCAGGCCCTGGCCGCCATAGGCGGGATCACCGGCCAACCCGACCCAGCCGCCTTCAGCGAGTTGTCGGTAAGCAGCGGGGAAACCCTGCGGTGTGAACACCTGCCCGTTGTCCAGCCGCGCGCCTTCCTCGTCGCCGCTGCGGTTCAGCGGTGCCACCACTTCGCTGCACAGTTTGGCGCCTTCTTCGAGGATGGCATCGACCGTGCTGCTGTCGATGGCGGCAAACGCCGGCATCTGCGCCCAGTGGTCGGCGGCGCGGAACACGTCATTGAG
>CALMIC010000282.1 GCA_937864065.1 uncultured Cellvibrionales bacterium
GCGCGTGAACGCGCCAGCCTCGACGACATCCTCACCCTGCCATTGCTCGGCGATACGAAACTGACCGACGACGAGATCCGCCAGGAACTGGACAACAACAGCCAGGGTATCCTCGGTTATGTCGTGCGCTGGATCGACCAGGGCGTAGGCTGCTCTAAAGTGCCTGACATCAACGACATCGGCCTGATGGAAGACCGCGCCACCCTGCGTATTTCCAGCCAGCATATCGCCAACTGGTTGCACCACCGTATCTGTACCCGGGCGCAGGTTCTCGAAGCACTGAAGCGGATGGCCTTGGTGGTTGACCGGCAGAACGAGGGCGACCCGAACTACAAGAAAATGGCACCGGATTTCAGCAAGTCGGTTGCTTTCCAGGCGGCCTGTGAGCTGGTGTTCGAAGGCGTGCAACAGCCAAACGGCTATACCGAGCCAGTACTACACCGCCGCCGCCGCGAACTGAAGGCGTCACAACCGTCGGAGTGAGAGGACGATGCTGCTGTTGCCGATCCCCGCATTCGATGACAACTACATCTGGCTGTTCTCTGATGGCCAAGCGGCCTGGGTCGTCGACCCCGGCGACGCAGCGCCTGTCATAGCCACATTGCAGGAAAGGCAACTTACGCTGGCCGGCATCCTGCTGACGCACCATCACGGCGACCATACCGGGGGCATCGCTGCATTGCGCGAGAGATTTGCCGTACCTGTTTATGGCCCGGCCAAGCCACCGGCCAGGGAGCTGGTCAGCCATCCCCTGCGCGACGGCGACTGCCTACAGCTAGGCCACAGACAGTTCAGCGTCATCGCCGTACCGGGCCATACACTCGACCACATCGCGTTCCATTCGGCTACTGACAAGCTGCTTTTTTGTGGCGACACCCTGTTTTCTGCCGGTTGCGGGCGTGTGTTCGAGGGAACCTATGAGCAGATGCATGCATCACTGCAGCTGCTGGCAGCGCTGCCTGACGACACACGCGTCTGCTGTGCCCATGAATACACCTTGTCCAACCTGCGTTTTGCCGTTGCCGTCGAACCGGACAACCAGGCCATGCGCGATTACCAGGCAAGCTGCGAGTCACTGCGGAGCACCGGCCAACCGACGCTACCGTCGCTGCTAGGGCTGGAAAAGCAGGTCAACCCGTTCCTGCGCTGCAGTGACGTGGCGGAATTCTCCGCCAGGCGCGAATGGAAAAACCGTTACTGACAGCACTCAGCGGGCGTCCAGTGTGAGCGAACTGGTCAGGGATTCCTTGGCAGGATCACTGTTAGTAGCATCAAGGACAAACACCCGTTCCGGGGCCACACCATGCTGCTCGACCAGGATGGCCTTGATACCCCGTGCACGCTGCATCGCCAGTTGCCGCAAGTCATCGTCTGATATCGCAATGGCATCCTGCAGGCGCTGCCATGCCTGCTCATAGGCGAGCACTTTCAGCTTCTGCCGGTCATACTCCTCACCACGGGCCTTGAGGTCGGCCTTGATGCGGTCCTGCACATCACCGATTTCGTCATTGCGCTGCTGTTTGTAATAGCGCGACAACTGTTTGTAGGCAGCGCCATTATCCAGGGCAGCCTGGCCTGAGAGGAATGCCTCTGCCGGGATCGTGTTGCCTTCCTGCAATGCCATGAGCAACCGCTGTTTCTGCAGGGCTGGCGCATCCTGCTCACGCAAGGCATTGCCCTGCACATTGAGGGTCAAGCCGCTGCGTTTGGCGAGCATACTGGCAGCGGTCTGCAATTTCTTGCGCGAAACTTCATCCGGCTGATCGCTGCCAGCCACAAACTCGATCTGGTCTATCCCTTCTGCATCTGCGCCCATCATGGCCGACAGTGCATTGAACGGCGAGGTGACCACTTTCATGATCATGTTGCTCAACACTTTCCAGATAATGCCACCGACAGAGAACTTCGGATCATTCAGGTCGCCACTGACTTCAAAGCCGAGATCAATGACACCTTTCTCATCACGCAGCAAGGCAATGGCCAGGCGCAACGGCAGGTCCACTGCCTTGTTGCTCTGCACACTCTCCCCCAGCTGCAGCTGGTTCATCACAATGCGGTTCTTGCCCTGGATGCGGTCGTTGACCAGTTTGTAGTCGATGTCGAGGGACAGCTGGCCACGGTCGATCCTGAAGCCGGCATAGGTGCCGGAATACGGCGTAAAAGTGGTCAGCTCCAGGTTACTGAACGCCATATGCGCATCAAGGCTAGGCTTTGGTGCCAGCGGATTAAGTTTTCCCTTGATCGTCACTGGTGCATATCGGTCAACCTTGCCCCTCAGATTGATAACTGCCTGCGTCTTCGGATCGGATGACAACCCATCGATCGAGCCGGATAACTGCTGCATGGCAACGCGGAAATTCGGTTTCATGCTGAGGTCAGCAAAGCCGAGATCGGCATCGTCGATCACTATCTTGTTGATAGCCATCTGCAACGGAGTGGATGATTTTTCAGCGGGTGGTTGCGGCAACAACAGCTCTTGCACATTGGTGGTGCCGTCAGCATTGATGACAAAACCGCTATTGAGCTTGCTGAGCGAAATCTGGTTGATCTGCAGGCGGTTGTCGGGCGACTGGAAGGACAGGCCTTCAACCGCCAGTTTGTCCCAACCCAGCAGCTTGCGGTCCGTGCCTTTCTCGTGCACATCCAGCGCATCAACCCCTGCGTTGCCCTGCACGTCCAGCCTGAATGTGTCAGATGACTCGACACGGATGGTGAGGCCTGCATTCGCCATGCCCTGGTTGATATCGACGCGGGCAACATCGTGGATATAGGGCTGCAACAGCGCCAGCGAGAGCTGTTGCAGGTTAACCTTTGCTTCAGCTTGCAGTGGCGACAGCTGCAGTTGCACGTCCAGCGCCAGGTTGCCAGCCTGTTCGATTTTCTCACTGGTGATGCCGGTATTGAGCAGGACAGTAAAACGATCCGGCGCCAGCGGCTTCCACTCGGCGATGCTGATCGATAACGGCGCCAGCTTGGCCGCGAATGGCTGGGACGGCTTGTCATCGCGGAACTGGATGGTGTAATTGCTGATCGCCACCTGCCGGACCAGTACATCCCACGGTTTGGCCGGCTCAGGCCCAGCTGCTGGTACAGGGCCGGGAGGCGCAGGCGCAGGCGCAGCCTCAGCCTCACCCGGGGCAAACAATTGCTGCAGGTTGCTGCTGCCATCCTTGCCGAGTACCACATCCACAAGCCCGTCGCTGGCTTCCAGCGACCCCACATTGGCAGATTGTTGCAGCAGGTCAAGCTGGACGTCTTTCACAGCCAGCAGCGGCAGGCGGATCACTGGTGCATCCGGCACCTCCTGGCTTCTGATAACGAGGTCACGTAACGCCAGTGAACCACCTTGTAACTTAAGGCCTAGTGAATCCGGCACCTGCAAATCAAATCTGGTAGCCAGGTCTAGCCGTGGCGCCTGCAACTGGAAATTGACTGGCAACATCAGCCATTGCCAGACCGGCGCCAGGTTAAGGTTGTTGACAGAAAAATTGCCCTGCAACTGCAACGGCTGCAACTGGACCGTGGTGCTGATCGCGATCTCGCCCGCATCGCGGTCATGCAGTGACAAATTCAGGCGATTACCGTGTGGTCCCTGTCTGGTATGCAAGTCCTCCACCACCAGCTGGGGCAGGTCTATGACTTTCTGGAATCCATTGGCGCGCTGCGGGTCACGATAGTCAATCACACCATCCAGCAGTGCCACTTTCTTCAAAAAAGCAGCAGGCAATTGACCATCAGCTGGTTCCTGCTGCTGCGGTGGCGGCTCACTGCTGGCCGGCTGCGGGCTGTCAGTGAAAACATCGGTCAGCGAATAGCCACCTTTGCCATTGGCAACCAGTTTCACGTAGGGCTTGCTGAGCGTCAGCTCCTCGATGCCATACTCCAGACGGAAAATCGAAGGCACTTCATAGTCGAATACGAACTGCGCCAATGAGAGCAACGGCGTGTTGTCGGTATCCCGCAACCTGACATCATCGACTTCCAGCCGGATAAGAAACGGGTTGAAGCGCACTGCGCGCACTTCGACCGCATGCTGCCAGTCAGTTGCCAGTGTCTGCGTCAGGTAACGCTGGAGCAGCCAGGGCAACAGGAAAAAGCCTGCGAGCGTATAGGCAAGCACCAGCAGTGCTGCTGCAACAGGCCAGCGAAACCTGTACAACAAAGCCCTCAATCCGGCTGGCGTCATGTCCCTACCCTCTCTGCCCCTACTGTCTGTACAGTCTATCAATGATGGTGGCCACCTTCACCGTGCGCATGGCCGTGTGCCAGCTCCTCGTCAGTGGCTGCCCGCACAGCGACGACCTCGATATCGAACGTCAGCGTCTTGCCCGCCAGCGGGTGGTTGGTGTCGACCTCTGCCATGAACTTGCCTGGCTTGAGCACGGTCACCTGACGCAGGCCTTCTTCTGTTTCCACCCAGGCGATATCACCGGCACGCAGCTTGTTGCCGTTGTACTTCAGGTGCTTGATCGGCATGCGCTGTTGCAGCGCCGGATTGCGCAGGCCGTAGGCCTGTTCCGGTGTGAGCGTCACGGAGAGCTTGTCACCCGTCTGCTTGCCGACCAGCTCGACCTCCAGCGCAGGCAGGATATTGTCGTGTCCGTGCAGGTACGCGACAGGATGGTCCTCGCGCGAATCTTCCCGGAAATCGCCGCCCTGTTCGGCCAGCGTGTAATGGAAGGTGGCAACGGTATCTTTGGCAATCTGCATGGCTTTTCTCCGGGACGCAACAGGGCTGGCAGTATCCTGACTAGCGTCCTGCATGGCAAGGGCGAGGCATCTGCTGTTACACTGCGCGCCCATCCTGAACCAGCTTGCGGAGAGTGCCGTATGTTGAAAGTGAATGAATACTTTGAGGGCAAGGTGAAGTCCATCGGCTTCCAGACGGCCACCCTGCCTGCCACTGTCGGCGTTATGGCACCCGGCGAATACGAGTTCGGCACCAGCCAGAAGGAAGTGATGACCGTAGTGAGCGGCGCACTGACCGTGAAGCTGCCCGGGAATGAAACCTGGCAAACCTTCAACGCCGGCGATGCCTTCGAGGTCGAGGCAAACGCCCGCTTCCAGCTGAAGGTGGCCATCGACACGGCCTATCTCTGCACCTACGAGTGACCAGGCAGCGCAAACAAAAAAACCGGCCTCGGCCGGTTTTTTTATGTCCGCATTACGGCTTCAGCTCATGTACATGCCGCCGTTGACATGGATGGTCTCCCCGGTAATGTAACCCGCGGGCTCTGAGGCCAGGAAGGCAACCACTGCAGCGATTTCTTCCGGCTTGCCGAGACGCGCTAACGGAATCTGGCCCAGCAGAAGCTGTTTCTGCTCCTCGGGCAAAACATGGGTCATATCGGTATCAATGAATCCGGGTGCGACCGTATTCACCGTGATATTGCGCGAGCCGATCTCCCGCGCCAGCGCGCGCGCAAAACCGGCTACACCGGCTTTGGTGGCGGCATAGTTGCTCTGCCCGGCGTTGCCCATTTCTCCCACGACAGAACTGATATTGATGATACGCCCCCAGCGGGCCTTGGTCATGCCGCGCAGGCAGGCCTTGCTCAGTCGGTAGACGGAGGTCAGGTTGGTATTGATGACATCATCCCACTCGTCATCTTTCATGCGCATCAGGATATTGTCTTTCGTGATACCGGCATTGTTGACCAGGATATCGACATTGCCGAACTGCTCGTTCACCTGCTTGATGACCTGTTCAACGGAAGCGCTGTCCGTCACATTCAGCATCATGCCACAACCCTTGATGCCGTCAGCTTGCAGGCGCTCGGAAATCTGCTTTGCACCATTCTCGGTCGTGGCTGTGCCGACGACCGTCGCCCCCATTTTTCCCAGTGCCTCGGCTATTGCCTTGCCAATACCACGGCTCGCGCCGGTCACCAATGCCACTTTACCTTCAATGCTCATTGTCTGGTCCTTCTCGTCTCAGGTTTCTGCCAGGGCTTTGTCGAGACCGGCCAGGTCTTCCAGGCCGATCGCGTTCAATGATTTATCGATGCGCGTACACAGGCCACACAGCACCTTGCCCGGACCGCACTCCACGACTGTCTTGATGCCACTGCCGACCATCGTATTGACGCAGTCAACCCACAGCACAGGGCTATCAATCTGCTGGATCATCAGTTGCCTGATTTTTTCCGGATCGCTCTCGGTTTTGGCGTGCACATTGTGCACCACCGGAATCGCCGGCGCTGAAAACCTGGTGGCGGCAATGTGCGCAGCCATCTTCTCGGCAGCGGGCCTCATCAGCGACGTATGGAATGGCGCACTCACCGGCAGCGGCAATACCCTTTTCGCCCCGGCTGCTTTCAGCAGCTCTGAGGCTTTCTCGACAGCAGCCAATTGCCCGGCAATAACCACCTGGCCGGGCGAGTTGAAATTGACTGCCTCGACGACACCAACCGCGGATGCCTCCCGGCAAATTTCGAGGATTTTCGCGTCCTCGACATTCAGTACCGCGGCCATACTGCCCTCGCCCTTCGGCACTGCAGTCTGCATGTAGGCACCGCGCTTGCGCACCAGATCCACGGCATCGGCAAAAGACACCACACCGGCACAGACGAGCGCAGACCATTCCCCAAGACTGTGCCCGGCCAGCAATGCCGGCTGAGCGCCACGCTTTTCCTGCCACACGCGCCAGAGCGCCACACTGGACGTCAGCAACAATGGCTGGGTGGTTTCGGTGGAATTCAGCTGTTCCTGTTCGCCATTCTGGCAAAGATCCCACAAGTCATAGCCGAGCACGGCCGAGGCCTCGGCAAAGGTCTGCTGCACGACAGGAAAAGCCGCAGCCACTTCGCCCAACATACCGACTTTCTGCGAGCCCTGGCCGGAAAACACAAAAGCTAGTTCAGCATTCATCTGTCAATTCTCTCCACATTGAAAGGCTATAACCAATGTTGCAGTTGGGCCTGGATCTTGCGGGGGATGTCTGATTGCGCCTCGAATCGTGCAACTTCTATGGCATGGCAGAATGCATCAACATCCGCCCCACCGTGGCTTTTCACCAGCGTTGCAGTCAGACCCAGAAAACTGGCGCCATTATAGCGGGCGGGATTCACCTGGGCACGAAACGTTCGCAGCATCGGCTCGACGAGCAAGCCACGTAGCCGTTGCAGTAATCCCCCACTGAATGAGTCGCGCAATTTGTGCCGGATCAGCCGTGCTGCACCTTCGCTGGCCTTCAAAGCAACGTTGCCGACAAAGCCATCGCAGACAGCCACATCGACCTCGCTGAAAAAAAGTTTGTCGGCCTCAACAAATCCGGTGTAATTAAGTGCACGATCAGCCTGCAAGAGTGAAGCAGCATGCTTGACCTGCTCATTGCCCTTGATGTCCTCAACTCCAATGTTAAGTAGGCCGACCCGGGGATTCTGTCGCTCAAGGACTGCCGAGGCCAGCACCGAGCCCATGACAGCAAACTGGTGCAGGTTCTCCGCATTGACATCGACATTCGCACCTACGTCCAGCAACAAGGCCTGGCCATCCAGGGTCGGGATCGCGGCACAGATTGCCGGGCGGTCAATGCCGTCAAAGGTGCGCAACAGGTAACAGCCCACGGCCAGCAATGCACCGGTATTGCCAGCGCTGACGCAGGCCTGGACCTCTCCCTGCTGCAATAACTGGACGGCGCGATAAAGCGAGGAATCCTTGCGATTGCGCAGGGCAACGGCGGGCTTCTCGTCCATGCCCACCACCTGGCTGGTGGCGACAATGCGCACGCGGTTGTCGTCACCGGCAGGCAGCTTTGCCAGTTCCGCCTGGATGGCATCGCTGTCACCCACGAGTACCAGCGAAATATCCGGCATAAACGACAGTGCCCGCACACTGGCGGGCACTGTTACAGCGGGGCCAAAGTCCCCGCTCATGGTGTCGATGGCAATGGCGATCATCAGTGGCAGCGCTTGTCAGCTGGCAAGCCAATACACCGGATGATGGCCAGAGATATCAGTCGTCGGAACCTTCGACAACCTTGCGGCCGCGGTAGAAACCGTCCGCAGTCATGTGGTGGCGGCGATGCTTCTCGCCAGTCACCGCATCAACAGACAGCGTGCTGGCGGTAAGGGCATCGTGTGAGCGGCGCATGCCACGACGTGCACGGGATTTGCGACTTTTCTGTACGGCCATTTCAGACTCCTGGCATTGCGTAATCAATCATGTGGCAAATTCCGGCCAGCGCATCAATCATCGCGCTTGCCGGCAGATTTCAGGGCTGCCAGCACCTGAAACGGGTTTTCCTTCCTACCAACGGCAGTTTCATCCAGAGCAGGGTTGGCAATCCCGGATCCGGGAGGCTCACAGGAGCCTTCACTGTGCGTTGCCACCAACGGCAACGCGAGCAATAACTCTTCCTCGACAATACTGTGCAGGTCCAGTTGCTGGCTCTCCATCAAAACCGGATCCAGCTGCCTCGGTAACTGTGCAGCCTGCTCGTCAGTCCAGACCAGTGCCAGCGACAATGTCGCCGTCACAGGGATTTCCACTCGTTCCAGGCAACGCTGGCACTGCATGGACAATACGGCCTGTATCTTGCCTGCCACTGTCTTGCGCGACTGTTCGTCGACACCAAAAACCAGCTCAGCCTCGACCTCACCCTCACCTGATTGCAATTGCCCGGACAATCGGGGCAGTACACTCACAGACAAGGATCCGGCAACCCGGGCGCGCTGCTGGCACAGTTTCAGTGCATCGACACTCTGCGGCAGCATCTGGCTGGGCATCCGGTACGGCATAGGGGCGGCATTCTATGGATAGCTTATTGATCTGTCAAAGATTTTTTGCTGCCCGCCCCGGCTAGATCTCGATCTGGGTGCCCAACTCCACCACCCGGTTCGGCGGGATGTTGAAGAAGGAGGTCGCACTCATCGCGTTGCGGGTCATCAGGGCAAAGATCTTGTCCAGTATTGCCGGCATACCCGGATCCTTGCTCGGGATCAGGTGCTCGCGCGAGAGGAAGAAAGTCGTCTCCATCATGTTGAACTGCAAGCCAAAAGGCTCACACTGCTGCAACAGGCGAGGCACATCAGGGCTTTCCTGGAAGCCATAGGAGCCGCGGATAATGAAGAAACCGGGAGCCAGATCCTCGACCTGGATACGGTCGCCCTGGGGTACGAAGGGGATTTCCTCGGTGGTGATGGTCAGGAACACCACCCGCTGGTGCAGGACCTTGTTGTGTTTCAGGTT
>CALMIC010000283.1 GCA_937864065.1 uncultured Cellvibrionales bacterium
GAGCGTAATTTCAGCTTGATGGCGCGTCTGGTCCATCGTCGGCAGCCATTTTCGAGAAATGCCTGCTGTAGATGCGTATAAGACAAACAGTGAAACGCCATTGTCACCAACCGAATTTTCTTCACGTGCTGCGATAACCAGTAAGTCGGCCGTGTGGCCGTCGATCACATAGCGCAACGTGCCATTCAGCACATAGTCATTGCCAGACTTCCTGTAAGTTGCCTGTACGGCATCAGAACCCCAGCAGCCGCCTGCTCGTGCAGCAGAGGCGCCGGTGTAGGCGAGCGTAGCGGTCAAAGCACCTTCTGCAATCGGAGGCAAAAATAAAGCTTTCTGGTCTTCTGTCCCAGCCACCAGCAGTGCGTTGACGCCGAGGCAGACCGTAGAGAAAAACGGGGAGCACAGCAGCACACGCCCCATCTGTTCCAGCACGGCCGCGAGCTCCACATAACCGAGACCCATGCCGCCGTGTTCTTCGGGGATGGTGATAGCCTGGAAACACAGCTCGGTGCAGATGCGTTGCCACAGTGCCGGATCGTAGCCGGATTCTGTCGCCATCGCCTTGCGCACAGCTTCGGAAGTGGAAACGTCCTGCAAAAAACTTTCCGCGGTTTCGCGGATCATTTTCTGTTCGTCGGTGAATCTGAATTCCACAGTAAACCTCGTATGCAAATTGTAGGGGCAGACCTGTGTGTCTGCCCGGGCGCACACACAGGTGCGCCCCTACATCAGGTGCCGTAAACCTTTTGCGCCGGCACTTCTTTCGCCAGCAGTTCTTTCATGGCGGTGCCGACTTCGGCCGGTGCCCAGCGCGCGCCCTTGTCGACGCCAGCTGTGGTACGCCAGCCATCGGCGATGGAGATCTTGCCACCTTCCGCTTCAAAGATGCGACCGGTGATGTGCGCGGATTCTGCCGAGCCGAGCCAGGCGAGCAATGAAGACACGTTTTCCGGCGCCCAGTAATCAAAGCTGCCATCCGTCGGCGCGGCCATGCGCGTGGCCATCGATTCCACCGCGGTGGTCATGCCGGTACGCGCGGCAGGTGCAATCGCATTGGCGGTAATGCCGTAGCGGCCGAGCTCTGCCGCCTGGTTGAGCGTCAGCGCGGCTATGCCGGCTTTTGCAGCCGCGTAGTTCGACTGGCCGACAGAACCTTGCAGGCCGGCACCGGAAGTGGTGTTGATGATGCGTGCGTCCACTGGCTTGCCGGCCTTGGACTGGTCGCGCCAGTAATGCACAGCGTGCGAGCTGATGCAGAAATGGCCTTTCAGGTGTACGGCCATGATCGCATCCCACTCCGCCTCACTCATC
Organism: uncultured Cellvibrionales bacterium; assembly: GCA_937864065.1. Taxonomy (GTDB): domain Bacteria; phylum Pseudomonadota; class Gammaproteobacteria; order Pseudomonadales; family UBA7239; genus UBA7239. Next base: position 1,312 of record CALMIC010000283.1, read on the forward strand.
GAGGCAAACATGCGGTCGCGGTTTATAGCGGCGTTGTTCAGCACGATATGCAGGTCACCGAAAGCGGCGATCGCTTCCTTCTCCGCGTTCTCGCTATCGGCGTAGTTGGTGATGTCGGATGTGTTGACGATGGCTTTGCCTCCGGCCGCCTTGATCTCGTCGACCACTTTCTGTGCGGCGTCGCGGTTGATGTCGTTGACGACCACGGCACAGCCTTCGGCTGCGAAGACTTTGGCGTGTGCAGCGCCGAGGCCGCCGCCAGCGCCGGTGATGATGGCGACGCGATTATCGAGAATACCCATGATGTTCTCCTTACAGTCGTTCGTTTTTACAGTCGTTCGATGATGGTGACGTTGGCCTGGCCGCCGCCTTCGCACATGGTCTGCAGGCCGTAGCGGCCGCCGGTGCGTTCCAGTTCGTGCAGCAGCGTGGTCATCAGGCGCGTGCCGGTGGCACCGAGCGGATGGCCGAGCGCAATGGCGCCACCGTTGACGTTGGTTTTGGCGTGGTCGTAGCCAGTTTCCTTCAGCCAGGCCATGACCACGGAAGCAAAGGCTTCGTTGATCTCGACCAGGTCGATATCCGACATTGTCATGCCCGCTTTTTTCAGCGCGTACTGCGTGGCGGAAATCGGCGCCGTCAGCATCCAGATCGGGTCTTCGGCGCGCACACTCATGTGGTGGATGCGGGCGCGCGGCTTCAGGTTGTAGCGCTTCAGTGCGGTTTCCGACACGATCAGTATCGCCGACGAGGCATCACAGGTCTGGGATGACACGGCAGCCGTCACCTTGTCGCAGCCGAACAGGAAATCCAGCTCCGCCATTTTTTCCAGCGAAGACTGGCGCGGTGTCTCATCGTTTTGCACGCCTTCCAGCGGGATAATCTCGCGCTGGAAGCGGCCTTCCGCAATCGCTTTCAGGGCGCGGGTGTGCGATTCGAGTGAGAAGATTTCCAGGTCCTTGCGCGACAGGTTCCACTTGTCGGCAATCATCTGTGCCGACTTGAACTGCGTCGGCGGCTCGGCGCCGTAGCGTGCCACCCAGCCTTTCGAACCGCTGAACGGATCCTTGAAGCCCATCGGCTCGGCGGCAGTCATCGCCGACGAAATCGGGATCTGCGTCATGGTCTGCACGCCACCGGCGACAATGACATCCATCGTGCCGCTCATCACGGCTTGTGCAGCAAAATGCACGGCCTGCTGTGAAGAACCGCACTGGCGGTCGATCGTGGTGCCCGGCACTTCCTGCGACAGGCCGGCAGCGAGCCAGCAGGTGCGGGCAATGTCGCCCGCCAGCGGACCGATAGTGTCGACACAACCGAAGATCACGTCATCGTATTCGTTGTCCGGGATGCCGTTGCGCTCGACAATCGCTTTCAGCACGTGGGCACCGAGGTCGGCGCCGTGCACGTGTGACAGGCCGCCCTTGCGGCGACCGGTAGGTGAGCGGACGGCATCAACAATATAGGCTTCTGGCATGGTCATTCTCTCTTGAAAACAGTTTTTAAAACGTGTTGCCGGCGCCGATCCTGGCGCCGTCAGCCAGCACGAAGTCCGCCACGCGGTTCTTGTGGAACGCGACATCGCCCCAGGTGTTGTTCAGCGCCCAGGCTTTTTTCATGAAGATGTGCATGTCGACTTCCCAGGTGTAGCCCATCGCGCCGTGCACCTGGATGCCGTTCTTGGCGCCGAGCAGTGACGCTTCACTGGCCGCCAGCTTGGCATGTGACACATGCAATGCCGCATCCGGGTGATCGTTGGCGATCGAATACGCAGCGCGGTACACGACAGCTTTCGCATATTCCAGCGGCACCGCCACGTTAGCCAGCCGGTGCTTGACGGCCTGGAACGAGCCGATCGGCTTGCCGAACTGTGTGCGGTCGGTGGTGTACTTCACCGAAATCTCGATCATGCGCTGCGTCAGGCCCAGCGCCTGGGCGGCGGCACCGAGTGCGCCGGCATTGATGGCATCGGCGATCAGCTTTTTCGCCTCGTCACCGCGTGCGACACAGGTGGCGCTCGATGGCGTCCACTGCACGCTGTACAGCTTGCGCGACGGGTCGATGCTTTCGTTGTGGGTCAGCTGTACCATGCTTTTCGTCACGGCATGGATTTCATCGTCGCCGTGCTGCAACAGCAGCAGATCGGCGATGTGGGCATCGGCCACCAGCAGGTTCTGCGACAGGCCGACAGCGACTTTCGCTTCGCCGGCGGCAATGCGCGGCAACCACGCGAATTTGACCGCATCATCCGGCAACGCGTTGATCAGCGGCACGGCGACCAGCACCGTTTCCACCAGCGGTTCCGGCAGGGCAACAAAACCGCAAGCCTGCGCCAGCAGCACGAAATCGACCGCATTCATGCCCATGCCGCCGAATTCTTCCGGCACGGTCAGGCCGGTGAGGCCCATGCCGGCCATCGCCTGCCACAGGTCTTCGCTGCGGCCGGTTTCCGTTTCCCACAAGGCACGGATTTTTTCCGGCGTCACTTCGTTGACCAGGAATTTCTTCACTTCGTCCTGGAACAGCAGCTGGTCTTCGGTAAAGGTAAAGTCCATCGCGATGCTCCTCTTACTTCGGCATGCCGAGCATGCGCTCGGCGATGATGTTGCGCTGGATTTCGTTGGTGCCGGCGTAGATCGGGCCGGACTGGGCAAACAGGAAGCCGTCCAGCCAGGTGCCGACACCGGCCGCCGCCGGTGCATGTGGCAACAATTCTGCACGCGCAGCCAGGATGCTCATCGCGGTCTCGTGCATGCGCTGGTCGAGCTCGGACCAGAAGATCTTGTTGGTGGACGATTCCGGGCCGATCTTGCCGCCCTTGTTCAGGCGGCAGGCGGTCTGGTAGGTGGTCAGTGTGTAGGCTTCGGCATCCATATAGGCACGGGTCACGGCATCGCGCACCGCCGGGTCGCGATCCGCGTCAGCGCGATTGGCCTTGTACAGCTCGACCAGCCGGCGCGCGGTGTTCTGGAAACGCGCGGGCGAACGCAGCATCAGGCCGCGCTCGAAGCCGGCCGTGGCCATGGCTACCTGCCAGCCTTCGCCTTCCTTGCCCAGGCGGCGCTCGACCGGCACCTTCACGTTGTCGAAGAAGATCTCGGCGAAGCCCGGCAGGCCGTCCAGCTGGGGGATCGGTCGCACAGTGATGCCGGGCAGGTTCAGCGGCACGAGGATGAAGGTCAGGCCGTGGTGGCGGCTGGAATTGGGGTCGGTGCGGAACATGCCGAAGCACTGGTCGGCCCACACGGCCCGGGTCGACCAGGTCTTCTGGCCGTTGATGATGTAGTGCTGGCCGTCGTCGGTCAGTTCGGCCTTGGAGCGGATGGCGGCCATGTCGGAGCCGGCGCCCGGCTCGGACCAGCCCTGGGCCCAGACCTCGGTGCCGTTGGCCATCTTCGGCAGGATCTCGGCTTTCTGGGCCTCGGTGCCGTATTCCATCAGGGTCGGGCCGAGCAGGAAGATGCCGTTCTGGTTGACGCGCAGCGGCGCGCCGGCGCGCCAGTACTCTTCCTCGAAAATCAGCCATTCGATCAGGTCGCAGCCGCGCCCGCCCAGGGCTTCCGGCCAGGTCACCATGCCCCAGCGACCGGTGTTGAGTTTCGCTTCCCACTCGCGGTGCTGCCGGAAACCTTCTTCTGTATCAAAGGATTGCAGGGGCTCCTTCGGCACATTGGCCTCGAGCCAGGCGCGGACTTCAGCGCGGAAGGCCTTCTGCTTGTCGGTGTAGGCTAGGTCCATGGGCTATCTCTTCAGGAACAGATGGATAGAGGAATCAGCCCAGGCGGGGCTGAAAAACGGGCGTGAATCATACCACGGGGGTGCAAGCGGCTTATATCCGGCCAGACCGCAATCCGTGCGGTCGTTGGCAGCGCTTCCCGCAGGCCTTCAGGTAAACTTCTGGCCGAGAAGCCCGTGAGCAGGATGCATGCCAGCCCATCCCTATTCCTTCCGCCTGACCCGGCAACAGCTGTCGCTGGACCTGGAGCTGACCAACAAGTGCCACCTGAGCTGCGCCTTTTGCCCGCGTGACAAGACCCCGAAAACCGGCTTCATGGCCGAACAGACCTTCGCGACCGTGCTGGACCGGGTAGAGGAGTCCCCGTTGCCCCTCTCCCTTGTGGCCTGTGGCCTGGGCGAACCGCTGTTGCACCCGGGGCTGGTGGATTTTGTGCAGGAAGCGGCCAGGCGCGGCCACCAGTTCGCCGTCAATGCCGCGGCTACCCTGCTTGATCCCGGGAGGGCCGAAGCCCTGCTGGCTGCCGGCCTGACGGAAATGCGCTTCAGTATCACCGGCACAGGCGCCGCCTATGAGGCGTACTACGGACACGATTTTGCCAGCCAGGTCCGGCTGGTCCGGGAGTTCAGGGCACTGGCAGCCAGGGCCGGCCGCTGCAGGACCCGGATCGTCATCGTGCTGACGCGGGAGGTCTACCGGCAACTGGACGACATCCTCGACTTCTGGGGCTCGCAGGGCTTCGGGCGGGATGACCTCATCCTGCTGGAAGAGCACAACCGGTCAGGCAGTTACAGCACGGGTCCCGGGCAAACCTTCAATTACCGGGCCGGCCAGCACGGCTACCGCTGCCCGATTCCCTTTGTGCTCACCTTTGTCGGCTGGAATGGCAATTACTACTTGTGTGCGCTGGACTGGGAAAAGAAAACACCGTTCGGCAATGTTTTTGCCGACAGCATTGCCGGCATCATGGAGAGAAAGCAGGAATATTTTTCCGGGTGTGAACATGCCTGCGGCAATTGCAGCCAGCAGCGTGAGAACTACCTGCATGACATCAGCAACAATCCGTTTGCACCACCGCGGCAAGCAGCAGAGGTTTACTTGCAGAATGACTGGCATCACCAGCGTCTCGTAAGCCGGATCATGGCAGAATCATTCAACGCTGATAGCCGCAGTGCGGAGTGTCCATGAAAAAAAATGTTCCCAACCCGCGTCGCCGTTTGTTGGCCGAGCAGGTTGTCGCACGCAGCCCGCGCAGTGTGCAGATGTATGCCGCAGCAAGAGAACATTACGCCGGGGGCGTCGTTGGCGCCAATGTACCGGTGTACCCGGCGCCGGTTTACATCGAACGCGCCGAAGGTGCCTATGTGTATGACCTGGACGGCAACCGTTACATCGATTGCTGGCCCGGCCATGGCACGCTGATGTTCGGCCATGGCAATGTGCAGGTCAGGGAGGCAATCGCCGCGCAACTGGAAGCGGGCTGGGCTTACGGCTACCCGCATCCACTGCAAGTGGCGTTTGCGGAAAAGATGAAAAGCCTGTTGCCGGGCCGCGAACAGTTTGTCTTGTGCAATTCAGGTACCGAGGCCGTGCACAAGGCTATCATGCTGGCGAGGGCATACACCGGCAAGCAGAAGCTGGTGAAATTCTCCGGCACTTACCACGGTACGTATGACCAGGTGATCCTGAATGTCCGCGCAGCGACGCACGAGTCGCTGCCGCTACCGGTAGAGCCCCATGTGGCAGGAACATCCGTCGCCGCAACGGCGGACACGTTGGTAATGCCTTTCAATGACACGGTAGCACTGGAGGCGCTGTTGCCACATGTCGCGGATATTACGGCGGTCGTGACCGAACCGGTTGCCGGTTATGGCCTGTTTGCCATGGAAGACGGGTTTGCTGCGGCGCTGTACCGTTTCTGCCAGCAGCATAATATCTTGCTGATCATGGATGAAGTGTTCATGGGTTTTCGCGGTGTGGCCGAACGCCAGGCCGATATCCATACCTATGGCAAGCTGGTGGGTGGCGGCATGCCGCTCGGTGTGCTGGCCACGCGCCGCGAGATTCTCGATATCTGTACGCGGCAAACGCCGCCACTGCTGCAGGGCGGCACGTTCAGCGGCAATCCTGCTTGTCTCAGTGCTGCCTGCGCCTTCCTGGATCTGTTGCAGGCGGATCCCTCATGCATCGACCGGCTTGTTCATAAAACGTCAGTATTTGCGAATGCCATCAATACCTACTGCCAGTCGCGGCATTATCCTTTCTGTGCCAGGAGTGCAGGTACCGCTTTTGCGATATTTGCCAGGCCGCAACCGCCATTGGTGCCGGCAGACATGCGCGACAGCAACGGCAGGCTGATGGATGAACTGGTGCTGCGCCTGCGGTTGGCCGGTGTCATCCTCAATATCACCGGCATCGGTACACTGACGCTCGCCCATGATGATGAAGTGATGGTCGCGCTGTTGGCTGCTTTTCGTGACTGCCTTGACGCCACGATGGCTGGCGATCCCGCAGGTGAGCATGTTGCCGCCAACTGATGGCCTTGCCAGGATTCCATCTGTGCAAGGTGAGGATTTCCTCGCCGGCAGGGTGCTCGCCTACTCCGCCCTGTTCAGGCTCTGGAGCATCGAGCATTACCAGCGCTGTTCATTCCGCTGCAGTTTCTGTTGCACGGATTCGCAGGGAAGATCGGCGCCGGCTGTTGCACCTGAAGAGTTTGTCGACACGCTGGTCGCGGAGTTGCAGCTGGCGGAAACAGTGCATGGGCTGGATCGCAAAAATGACGCGCTCATCATGTCGTGCCTGAGCGATCCCTATGTTTATGAAGAGGAAGACTACGGCTTGACGAGGGCGATACTCGACCGCCTCGGCAGTGACGGGTACCGCTTTGTTATCGTCACCCGCAATGACCTGGTGCAGCGCGACCTCGACGTGCTGCAGCAATATCGCGGGCAGTGCGCGGTGTCGTTTTCACTGTCGTCGCTGGTGCCGGCCAGTGCATCGCCCTATGAGTCGCACGCGCCGGATCCGGCGCGCCGGCTGGCGTGCGCCAACAGGCTCGCTGCTGAAGGGCTGGATGTCACGCTGCGCATTGATCCGTGGATCCCCGGGGTGACAGATGTGGAACAGATACTGGCGCACTGTTCGCCGGGCCTGTCCGTGGTCGTGTCGCCATTGCATCTCGCGGGCACACTGTCGCGCATGATGGTTGTCGAAGACAGCAGTGAGGCTGCCTGCCTGCAGGCGGATGACTCGCCAGCACTGGCGGCGCGCATTGCGCGGTTCACGGCGAGGGGGTTGTGCACCTCTACCGGCAAGCATTTTTCCGCACTGGGGCAGCAAGACGTGAACCGGGCTTACCTTGAGGAGTTCCGCCGTTTGCCGACACGCAAGAACGTGCGCTGGTTCCGGCCGATCTATCCGGACACGGTCGATATCGGCGAGTTCTATCGTTTCCTGAAACCGGGTGCGGGCGGGTAGCCGGCCGCCTGGTCAGGGGGTGGCGGGCCGCCGGCGCACCAGCATTTTTGGCGTCAGCTCCATCACCAGCTCGTCGCGCTGGTTCAGGATCAGGTTCTTGCAGGTGACGATGCCGTGGTCGGGCCGTGATTGCGAGGCGCGCGCCTCCAGCACCCGTATTTCCAGCTTCAGCGTGTCGCCGGCGCAGGCTGGCCGCAGCAGGTTCATGTGCTCCACGCCGAGGCCGGCCGAGTAGGCCGGGCAGCGGTCGAGGTTGTTCACCAGCCACGAGCGGGCGCAGATGATCAGCGTGCCGGGCGCCACCAGCTGGCCGAACACGGAATCCCTGGCGGCGACCGGGTCGGTGTGGAACGGCTGCGGGTCGAAGCGGCGGCCGAATTCGAGGATTTCGGCCTCGGTGATGCGATAGCCATCAGCCCGGGCGACAAAGTCCGGGGTCATATCCTCGAAGTAGGCCAGCGGGCCGGGGTGGAAGCCGGGTACAGGCATCGTCGTCATACAAACAGGGCAGTCAGACAAAAATCAGCGGGCTGCCAGTTTATCCCGCTCGCCCCCCGCCGTTACACTGCGCGCTTTCCCGTATCCCCAGGAGATTGCCCCATGGCCGTGACCCTCGCCAAAGAAGCCCTCGATGTCGGCATCATCACCAATAACGGTGACAGGATGCTGGCGTTCTACCGCGATGTGCTGGGCTTTGCCCAGGAGCCGTCGATCCCGTTCCCGGGTCTGGGCACCATCCACCGGCTGGTCTGCGGCAACAGCATCCTGCGCATCGTTGCGGCCGACAATGCCATCGAGCAGGTGGCCGGCGGCGCCTTCGCCTCGCGCAACGGCATCCGCTACCTGACGATCAACATCACCAACCTCGACCAGGTGGTGGCCGACTGCAAGGCTTTCGGCAGCCCGATTGCTGTCGATATCCGCGAGCTGCGCCCCGGCGTGCGCTGCTGCCAGCTGCAGGACCCGGATGGCAACTACGTGGAATTCATCTGCGCGGGTTGATTCATCCGCCAGCCAAAGCCGTCTACAATGGCGGCATCCTGAGGAGCGCTGCAACGTGGCTGTCGGCTGACAGCCCGCCAGGCTCAGGTATCCCCGGTCATCGACTGGCCAACGGCGCTCGCTGAACCCGATTCGCGGTTGGCGAGTGCTGCCTGTACTTTCCCCACCGCGTTGTTTTCTGTCCCTGATCCTTCGATAGGAGAATGACGCATGTCTGCCGAGAAAAAATCTGCCGAGAAAAAAACTGCCGCCAAACCGGCTGCCGTAAAAACCAAGCACGACTACAAGGTCGCCGATATCAACCTCGCTGCCTGGGGCCGAAAGGAAATCGAGATCGCCGAAACCGAAATGCCGGCGCTGATGGCGCTGCGCGCCAAGTACGGCAAGAAGAAACCGCTGAAAGGCGCGAAGATCCTCGGCTGCATCCACATGACGATCCAGACCGCCGTGCTGATCGAGACGCTGGTCGAGCTCGGCGCTGACGTGCGCTGGTCTTCGTGCAACATTTTCTCCACGCAGGACCATGCCGCAGCCGCGATCGCCGCTGCCGGCATTCCGGTGTTCGCCTGGAAAGGCGAGACGGAAGAAGAATACGACTGGTGTCTGGAGCAGACCATCCTCAAGGACGGCAAGCCGTGGGATGCCAACATGGTGCTCGATGACGGCGGCGACCTCACACTGATGCTGCACCAGAAATATCCGCAAATGCTCGACAAGATCCACGGCATCACCGAGGAAACCACCACCGGCGTGCATCGCCTGCAGGAAATGCTGGCGAAAGGCACACTGAAAGTGCCGGCGATCAACGTCAACGATTCCGTCACCAAATCCAAGAATGACAACAAGTACGGTTGCCGCCACTCGCTGAATGACGCGATCAAGCGCGGCACCGACCACCTGCTGGCCGGCAAGAAAGCGCTGGTGCTCGGTTACGGTGATGTCGGCAAGGGCTCTGCACAATCGCTGCGCCAGGAGGGCATGATCGTCAAGATCAGCGAGATCGACCCGATCTGTGCGATGCAGGCCTGCATGGACGGCTACGAAGTGGTGTCACCGTACAAGAACGGCGAGAACACCGGCAAGGCCGATTGTGTTGACTCGGCCCTGATGCAGGCACTGGATCTGGTGGTGACTACCACCGGCAACATCGACGTGTGTGACAAGCACATGCTGAAAGCGCTGAAGAACGGCGCCGTGGTGTGCAACATCGGCCACTTCGACAACGAGATCGACACGGCCTACATGCGCAAGAACTGGCGCTGGGAAGAAGTCAAACCGCAGGTACACAAGGTCTACCGCAGCAAGAAAGCCGATGACTTCCTCATCCTGTTGTCTGAAGGCCGCCTGGTGAACCTCGGCAATGCCACCGGCCATCCGTCGCGCATCATGGACGGTTCGTTCGCGAACCAGGTGCTGGCGCAGATGTACCTGTACGAGCGCAAGTTCGCCAACCTGGAAGCCGAATTGAAACCCGGCGCGATCAGCGTGACCGTGCTGCCGAAAAAACTCGACGAGGAAGTGGCGGCGCACATGGTACGCGGCTTCGGCGGCGTGATCACGAAGATGACCAAAGAGCAGGCGAAGTACATCGGCGCGCCGGTGGAAGGCCCGTACAAGCCGGACAGCTACAAGTACTGAGCCGGTTGCAGCGGTTCCATGCGCAGCAGTCGCGTGTATGTCGACACGCCGCTGGTTTCCGGCGGCGAGGTCGTGTTGCCGGAAGATGCGGCGCACCACCTTGGTGTGGTGTTGCGCGCGAAGGCCGGCCAGCCGGTGATCCTGTTCAATAATACCGGTATCGAGGCGCAGGCAGTACTCGTCCGGGCAGACAGGAAACAGGTGGTGGCGCAGGTCGGCAGCATTGCTGCGGTTGGGCGGGAGTCGCCGCTGGCGATCCATCTGGCTATCGGCATCTCGCGCGGTGAGCGCATGGACTTTGTGTTGCAGAAAAGTACCGAGCTCGGTGTGGCTGCCATCACGCCGTTGTTCTGCGAACGCACCGAAGTGAAACTCGCTGGCGAGCGTTTGCAGAAAAAACTGCAGCAGTGGCAGAAAATTATCATCGGTGCCTGTGAGCAGAGCGGCCGGGCGAGAGTACCGTTGTTGCATGCGCCGGTGATCTTGCCGGTTTGCCTCGCGGCGGATGCGAGTGAGCGGCGCTTTGTGCTGCACCACCGCAGCGACCAGGCACTGGCACAGCCGGCCAGTCGGCCGGGCAGTGTGTTGTTGCTGGTGGGTCCCGAAGGCGGCCTGTCGGGTGACGAGATTGCCGAGGCCGGGCGTGCCGGTTGCCAGCCGCTGGCGTTAGGGCCGCGCGTGCTGCGCACCGAGACGGCACCGCTGGCGGCACTGGCAGTGTTGCAGTTCCACTGGGGCGACCTCGGCGGATAGCCCCGGTTTTTTCTTTGATGTAGCGGAATTTCTTGCATGGCTTTCTACACGGCGGTCGATGAACAGGAATTGCTGGCGCTGTTGCGGCACTACGGCATTGATGGCCTGTCGTCCTGTACCGGTGCCAGCGACGGCATCGAAAACAGCACCTACTTCCTGCAGCGTGGCGAACAGCAGTGGATCCTTACGCTGTTCGAGGATCTCTCGGCAGCCGAGTTGCCGTTCTTTGTGCGCCTGATGACGTGGTTGCACGAACGCGGCCTGCCAGTGGCCTGCCCGCTAGTGGATGACCGTGGCGAGGCCTTGCATACCCTGTCCGGCAAGCCCGCCCTGCTGTTCCCGCGCCTGCCCGGCCAGCACCCGCGCCAGACCGGCAGTGCGCAGTGCGCGGCGATCGGCGATTTCCTCGGCCGCATGCATGCCGCGACTGCCAGCTATCCGGAGCAGCGCGATAACCCGCGTGGCACAGCCTGGATGGAGCAGGCAGCCAGTCGCCTGGCTGCACACCTCGACGGCGAAGTGCGTTCCCTGCTCGACGCCCAGCTGGCCAATGCCCACCGCTTGCGCGCCCTGCCGATGCCCTGCGGACTGGTGCACGCTGACCTCTTCCATGACAACGCCCTGTTTGAAGGCGACCGCCTGACCGGCGTCATCGATTTCTATGTCGCCTGCACGGACTTGCTGGCCCTGGACCTGGCCATTGTCATCAACGACTGGTGTGCCCTGCCGGCCGGCGGCGTCGATCCCGGCAAGGCGCAGGCCATCCTGCAGGCGTATGAACGCCAGCGGCCGCTGGACCCGCTGGAGCGCGATCACTGGCAGGCGATCCTGCAACTGGCGGCCTGCCGCTTCTGGCTATCCCGCTTGCTGGCTGAAAAACTGCCGGCGCGACCCGGGGTCAACCACCCGCACAAGCCGTCGGCCGAGTATCTGGCGCGCTTGCAGTTCCATCTGTGACCTACAAACAAGAATGATTCTTGATGGCACGCAAAGCTCGCCCGTGTGTTACCGGCAATAGAGACGCTAACTACTTGTTTTTATTGGGATGAAAAATAATTTTGCAAAATATGTGTTACCGAACTTGCAGGTAACAGAAAAACTGTTACCATGTGTAACAGATGAGCAGCTGACACTGCTTCCTCTGATCTCCCCCTGAGATGCTTTTTTTAACCCGGCTTTTGCCGGGTTTTTTGTTTTCGGCTGCCTTACAGGTAAGCCGCGACTTCCTCGACATCCAGTTGTTCCGGTAGCAGGGAGCTGCGGGCGTATTCCTCCCAGACCCGGCTGCGCACGAACAGCTCATACAGGTCGGGGTCGATGTGGTTGTCCTGCCGCATGCGCTTGAGGATGCCCAACGCCTGGCTGATCTTCATCGGCGGCTTGTAGGGTCGGTCGCGGGCGGTCAGCGCCTCGAAGATGTCGGCAATCGCCATCATGCGCGCCGGCAGCGACATCTGCTCGCGTTTCAGGCCGCGCGGGAAGCCGGTGCCGTCCATTTTCTCGTGGTGGCCGCCGGCATATTCCGGCACACGGCGAAGCTTTTTCGGGAATGGCAGTGATTCGAGCATGTCGATCGTCACCGCCATGTGGTTGTTGATGACCTGACGCTCCTCATGCGTCAGCGTGCCGCGTTCGATGCAGAGGTTGTACACCTCCTCGTCCGTCAGCAGTGGCTGTGGCTCGCCACTGGCGTCGAGCCATTGCAGGGCGGCAATCGCGCGCACACGCGCTTTCGCTTCTTCCGCCATGAATTCGCCGCCCTTGTTTGCCGTGTTGATAAACTGGCGCTGCGCCTCCAGTTCCGCGAGCCTGGCATCCAGTGCATGCTGCAGGTTGTCGCGCTGTGACGGGTTGTCGGCAACCGCGCGGTAGAAATCGGTGAGCATCTGCTGGCGCAAGGCGGCAAAGCGGGTGTTGATCGTCTCGATGCCGTCCTGCATCAAGTGCAACTTGGTCGACTTGTCGAGCACAGAATCCGGCGTCGACAATTTGCCGCAGTCGTGTAGCCAAGCGGCAACGCGCAGTTCATACCATTCATCGTCGTTGAGGCGGAAATCGCGGAAGACCGTGTCGTCCTCGCAGGCCGCTTTCGCGATCAGTTCCATCAGCTGCGGCACTTTCTGGCAGTGTGCAGACGTGTGGCGCGACTTGGCGTCGATGGCTTGCGCAATGCAGCGGATGAAGGCATCGAGCAGGTTCTTCAGTTCCTGTACCAGGATCAGGTTGGTCAGCGCGATGGCGGCATAGGAGGCGAGCGCCGTCACCAGCGATTCAACGCGGGCGGAGAACGGCACGACTTCGTCGCTGCCCGGGTCGCGCGCATTGATCAGCTGCAGTACGCCGACCACATCGTTTTCGTGGTTGAGCAGCGGCACGGCGAGGAACGAGCAGGAGCGGTAACCCATCTGCTGGTCAAAGCTGCGGGTGCCCGAGAAATCGAATTCGTCGTCCGAGTAGGCATCCTCGATATTGATGACCTTGCGCTGCAGCGCCGCGCAGGTGACCACATTGTGGTGGTTCTCGCGCCCGTCCGGCAGGTACAGCGGTACTGGTGGCAAGGTCACAGCGTCACCATTGTTGCCGCCCATGCGGATGCCGAGGGAGTCGTTAAGCACCAGGGCAAACTCGAGGCGCGGTTGCTGCAGGTCATCCTTGAGCAAGTACAACGTGCCGCCGTCGGCGTTGGTCAGCAACTTGGCTTCGTGCAGGATGCGCTCGACCAGTGCGCGGGTGTTCGGTTCGCTCGACAGTTCGATCAGCAGGTCTTTCTGCTGTTCGGCGAGGATCTGGTTGTCGAGCGCGATCGCGGCAAATACCGACAGTGACTGCACGGCCGGTTCGAGCTCGCGCGGGAAAGGCATGATCGCGCCGCTGTGCGGGTCGATGGCATTGATCAACTGGAACACGCCGATGACCCGGCCACTCTCGCCAACCAGCGGCACGGCCATGAATGACTGTGAGTGGTAGCCGGCCCGCTGGTCGAAAGCGCGTGTGCCGGAAAAATCGAAAAAACCGTCGCTATAGGCATCGGCGATATTGACCAGCCCGCGATGGTGGTAAGCCCAGGTGGCGATATTGTGTTCGTTCGCTGTCTTGCTGCTCGCGCTTTGCTGGAACAGCGGCAGCGGTGCAAAACGGCTCTGCTGGCGATTGTCGGTGGTGATACCGAGGGACTTGTTGCGCACCATGACAAAGTCGAGGTGGTCGTCGCGCCCGTGCTCGTCCTGCCGCACCAGGTAAAACGTGCCGCCATCGGCGCCGGTGATGTCCTGCGCTTCGTCGAGGATGATTTCGCACAGGCGATAGACATCCTTGGCGGCAGTGATCTTGTGCGCCGTGCGCAGCAGGCGCCGGTACAACTCGACAGGCATGTCCATGGGTCGGTCCGGGGGCAGCGAGTCGCGGATCATGGTGGTCACCGGGCGATGGTTTGGCGGCATTCTAGCAGCCACGGCCATGGCCCGCTGCTGTCGGCGCTGGCAGCAAGCTCCTATACTGGCGCCTGGAGAGCGGGAGGCCTGCAAGGCGTGCGGCTATTGTCGAGAAAGAAACTGCGCGAGGTGCGCGCCATCATTGCACTGGGTATCACCCTGACGCTGGTGATAGCTGGTACGCAGTTTGCTGATGGCCAAACGCGGCAGTTGCTGGCGCGCCTTGACCTGCTGCTCTACGACCTGCGCTTCAAGCTGGTGTTGCCTTACCTGCAGCCACCACCGCCGGCCCAGCGCATTGTCATCATCGATATTGACGAGCGCAGCCTGAAAGAGGTCGGCCACTGGCCGTGGAGCCGCAAGACGGTTGCCGAGCTGGTTGACCGGCTCGCTGCTGCCGGGGTGGTCAGTGTCACGTTCGACGTGGTGTTTTCCGAGCCGGAGCGCAACATGGCCGATCAGCTGGCGGCGGCGCCCGAGGCGGGTGCGATCGCCGCTGCACTGGGTGAGCTGGCGCCACGCTTCGACTATGACCGGCGCATGGCCGACAGCATCGGCAAGATCGATGTGACGCTGGGCTACATCCTGCACCGGGAAAATTTCCACAGCGGTGACTTGCCGCCAACGAACATCATTATGGCGCCGGAGCTGGTGCGGCGCTCCTTCATCGACAACCACCCCGGCCACACCGCCAATATCCCGGTGTTGCAGCAGGCGGTGCGCGGCCAGGGCTTCATCAACGGGCCGCCGGACCCGGACGGCATCGTGCGCCGCGCGCCACTGGTGCTGCGCCACGGCGACCAGCTGTACCCGAGCCTGGCCTTGCAGACGGCGATGACCTACCTGTTGCTCGATACGGTCGAGCCGGCGGTGGTGGAGGTCAATGGTGATGTTTACCTGCAGTCGATCATGCTGGGCGACAAGCTGGTCCACACTGACCAGAAGGGCCAGATGCTGGTGCCCTACCGGGGGCACCAGGGCAGTTTCCAGTATGTGCCGGCCGTTGATGTGCTGGCCGGCAAGGCCGACCCTGAACTGCTGGCGGGCAGTATCGCGATGGTCGGCACGTCGGCGATCGGCCTGGTGGATCTCCGCACTACCCCGGTAGGCGCGATGTTCCCCGGTATCGAAACCCAGGCGACTGTGGTCGATGCGCTGTTGCGCGGGGATGCACCTTACAAGCCCGATTTTGCCGAGGGCATGAGCGTGGTCGGTATCCTGGCGCTGGGCCTGCTGCTGTCGTTGGCGATGCCCTTGCTCGGGCCAGCCCTGATGACGCTGCTTGGTGTCGGCGGCACGGCACTGGTGGCGGCCACCAATGTCTGGCTGTGGCAGGTGAAGGGGCTGGATATCCCGGTCGCCGGCCCGCTGCTGACGGTTTTGGTCCTCTACGTCAGCAACATTTCCTTCGGCTTTTTCACCGCGTCGCGGCAGAAGGATTTCATCCAGGGCATGTTCGGCCAGTATGTTGCCCCTGGCCATATCGAGCGCCTGCTGGATGACCCGGCGGCGCTGAGCTTCGATGGTGAGAGCAAGCGCATGACGGTGCTGTTTTCCGACATCCGCAGTTTCACCAACATGTCGGAAACCCTGTCGGCCGTTGAGCTGAAACAGCTGCTCAACCGCTACTTCACACCGATGACCGAAATCATCTTCGCCCAGCAGGGCACGATCGACAAATACGTCGGTGACATGATCATGGCATTCTGGGGCGCCCCGCTGGATGACCCGCAACACGAGCGCCATGCCGTGCTGGCGGCATTGCTGATGCAACGCAAGCAGGCCGCCATGCGCGAGGAATTCCGCCGCGACGGCCTGCCGGAAATCCATACCGGCATCGGCATCAACACCGGCCCGATGAACGTCGGTGACATGGGTTCCAGTTACCGCCGTGCCTACACAGTGCTCGGCGATGCGGTGAACCTCGGTTCACGGCTCGAGAGCATCACGAAGTTCTACGGGGCGGCCATCCTCGTCAGTGAATCGACCTACGCCGCGGTGCAGGAGGATTTTGTCTGGCGGGAAGTCGACTACATGCAGGTCAAGGGCAAGAAGGAGCCGATCAGGGTCTACGAGCCGCTGGCGCTGGCTGAGGAGGCCGATGAAGCGCTGTTGCGTGAACTGGAGCAGTACCGGCTGGCGCGGGAAGCCTACCTGGCGCGCCAATGGCAGGAGGCACACACGCTGTTTGCCGCCCTGGCGGCCGAGGCGCCGGGCTTCCGCAAGCTCTGCACGATCTACCTGGAACGTATCCAACAGTACCGGCACGAGCAGTTGCCGCCCGACTGGTGCGGCGTCTGGCAGCACACCGAGAAATAAAGCCGGGCAATAAAAAAGGCCGGACTGTGTCCGGCCTTTTTTGTCTGCAGCCCTGCTGACTCAGCAGCCGTAGGGGTTCTGGCGGCAATAGCACTGCCAGTCTGCCGGGTCACATCCCGCTGGCTGGCCGCCGCCCGGTGTGCCAGGTACGCTGCCATCGCCCTGCGTTTCTGGCGGGTGATCGTTAATGAGGTTGATGATGTCCTCGCCGGCGCGGATGGTGATGCCGCCGTTGCCATCGCTCTCCCAGGTCACATCATCCGGTAGGTCTGGCAGGATGCCACGCAGGTAATCCAGCACATCACCCGGCGGTGTCTGCGGTTCGGATGGAGCCTGGCCCTGCTGGATGATGGTGGCCAGGCCTTTCTGGGTCAGCACTTGTTTGCCGCCCGCCTCACCGGTGACCACGACCTGGCCATCGCGCAGGATGACGATGGTCGTGCCGTCGGCGCGTACGTAGACGTCAAAGACGGTGCCGCGGATGCCGAGCGTGGCTGTCGGCGTTTCCATCGTGTAGGCGGATTTCTCGATCTGGCCGGAAATCGTGCGCAGGCCCCCTTTCACCAGCGACAACACAGCTTCGTCGCGCTTGTCGCCGGCGGCGTCATCGCTGTAGGCCTTGACGACGAATTCTGCATTGGCACCCAGCGCGATGACCGCGCCATCCTTCATGCGCAGTTGCAGCTGGCTGTCATTGGCCGTGGTGATGCGGTCGCCGACAAAGACCTCGGCGCGGCGGCTCAGCGCGCGGCTGGGTTGGCCGGAGACCTGGGCATTGGCCTGGCCGGACACCAGCAGCACGAGGCCGGCAGCATTGCCGGCGGCACTGGTGGCATTGTGTGAGATTAAGGGCAGCAGCCCGAGCAACAGGGCAGCGGCCAGCAGGCCGAAACGGTTAAGTGTTTTCATGGCATGGGTCTCCCTGTTGCTCAGAAACTGTAGCGCAGGCCGGTTTGCAGCCGCGTGCGGTCATACGAGTAGTAGTCAACATCGCTCTCATTGTCACTGTAGACCAGTTCGGTGCGCAGGCGCAGCGGTTTGCTGATATGCCAGTCCCAACCCACGGTCAGCTGGTGAAAGGCGTCGTCGCGCGTCTGGCGGAAAAACGGGTCCTGGCCGTGCTGGTGGCTGTCCTGCAGGTAGACGCGCCCGAACAGCTGGTGGCCAGTGGTGAGGTCGTAACCGGCATCGTAGTACACGCCGGCAAACGTGCGGGCGTTGTGGTCACCGGCGGCGCGCTGGGCATCCTCGTCACCGAGCATCAGGCCGATTGAGTGCCACAGGCGGCCGGTCTGGCGCTGCACGGCCACATTGCCGATGTACTGGTAGATATTGCGCAGGGGATCATCGTCATAGCGCAGCTCGTTGAAATAGACGGCGCCGGAGACAGTCCAGCCGCCGTAGTTGTAGTGCGTCCAGTCGCCGGACAGGCTGTAGTACTCCTGGTAATCGGAGTCGCTCAGGCGGTTGTCCTGCGCGGTGAGGGTGGCGCGCAGCTGGTTCTTGCCTAGCACATGCACCACGCCGACGCTGCCGCGGTACAGCATGCTGTCATAGCGGTCGGAGCTGAAATTGTCGCGCTTGCCAATACGACCCCTGGCCTCGATACCGGTCTCATTGGTGATCGGCTGGTAATAGTCGAGACCGCCGACAATGAAGTCGTACATGTCGGACTCGCGGCCGGTATTGAGCAGGATGAACGGATCCGAGGTGACATCAAACGGGTCGAAGCTGGGGTTGGCGATGGTGCTGCCGCTGGTCGACGCATTGACGTTGTTGTCATGGCCGAGGCCAGCCTCGACGAAGCCGTTCAGGCTGCCCTTGCGGCTGTGGCCCATGCGGGTGAGGTAATGGTTGACGTCGCGCATGATGTGTTCCGGCGGCCGGCTGGCTTTCACGGCCTCGAACTGGCGCACGGCGCTGTGTTCGTCACCGAGCTTGTAATAGGCCTTGGCCAGTGCCAGGCGGGCGCCGGCGTTGGCCGGCTCGGCCAGCACCACGCGCTCCAGCGAGAACTGCGCTTCGTTGTACTGGTCATTGTCGAGTGCCAGCAAGCCGTAGAGGAAATCGAATGCCGTATCCGACTCATGCGTCGTGCGCATCTGCTGCGCCTGCTGCCAGGCGCCGGCGCTGTCGCCGCTGGCCATGCGGCTGCGCAGGGATTCCGTGTCACTGTCGGCGGCCCAGGCTGCCGTGCTCGCGGTCAGCGCCAGTGCGAGCGCCAGGGGTTTCAGCTGCTTGTCCATTACGTGAGTCCTCATTGCTGCTGTGCGGGAAAAAAGCGGTCAGTGCTGGGCATTGCCGGCATCGAGGAAGGCAGGTTTCTCGCCGCCGCCGTGAACCAGCAGGCTGCCGCCGCTGACATAGGCCGCCAGCGGTGAAGCCAGGAACAGGCAGGCATTGCCGATATCCTCCGGGTTGGCCAACCGGTTCAGCGGCACGGTGGCCTCCACGGCGGCAATACCGGCGTCATCGCCATAATGCAGGTGCGCCTGTTCTGTGCGGATCATGCCACAGGTGACCGCCGTGACGCGAACCTTTGGCGCCCATTCCACGGCCAGCGATTTCGTCAGGTTCAGCAGGCCGGCCTTGGCCGCGCCATAGGCGGCCGTTCCCGGTGACGGGCGCTCGCCCGACACGCTGGCGATATTGATGATGACGCCGCCGTCGGCCTGTTGTTGCATCACGCGGTTGGCTGCCTGGGCGAAGTTGAGCGGTGCCAGCAGGTTCAGCGCGATGATCTTCTCCGAGAAACGCGGGCTGGCAGTGGCGGCATCGGCGTGGGGTGCCCCGCCGGCATTGTTGACCAGCACATCCAGCCGGCCGAAGGTGGTCTGCACGTGGTCGACCACCCGGTTGACCTGCTCGACATCGCGCACGTCGGCCGCGACAAAGTGCGCACGGTTGCCGTTCACTTCAGGCAGCGATTCCAGTTCGCTGCGGCTGCAGATGACCACGGTGGCGCCGCTGGCGAGGAAGCAGCGGGTGATGCCGAGGCCGACGCCCTTGCCGCCGCCGGTGATGATGACCGTCTTGCCGGTGAAATCGATGTTCATGCAGTGATACCTGTGTCCGGTGGGATTACTTGCCAGTGAAGGCCGGTTTGCGCTTGGCGAGGAAGGCCTGGATGCCCTCCTGGCCGTCGCAGCAGGAAGCGAGGTGGGCAATGGCCTGGCCTTCCAGCGCCATCTGAGCCTCAAGGCCGTTGTCATAACTCACGGCCAGCAGTTTTTTCACCGCGCCGATCGCCTGGGTGGCGCTGCTGGCCAGCTGCAGGGCCAGGTCCTGTACCTCGGCCATGAGGCCGTCGTGGGCGCACACACGCGACACCAGTCCCCAGTCCAGCGCTTCCTCGGCGGTCAGCCGGCGGTTGCTGATCATCAGCTCCTGCGAGCGGCGCAGGCCGACCAGGCGCGGCAGGAAGTAGCTGGCGCCGCCATCCGGGCTCAGGCCGGCGGCGGTGTAGGCCATGGTGAATTTCGCGTTTTCCGAGGCCAGCACGAAGTCGCCGGCCATGGCCAGGCTGAAGCCGGCGCCGGCAGCAACGCCGTTGACGGCCACGATCACCGGCACCCGCATGCGGGTGAAACGGCTGACGGCCGCGTGCAGGTAGATGGTCAGCTCGTGGATGCGCTCGCTGATCGTGTCGCCGTAGCTGGCGAAAGCGCGCAGATCGCCGCCCGCAGAAAAGAAGTTGCCGGCGCCGGTGAGGATCACCACGCGGATGGCTTCATCCTGGTCGCAGCGCAGGGCGACGTCCATCAGTTCGCGTCCCATCGCCATGTCCATGCCGTTGGCGGCATCCGGGCGGTTCAGGGTGATCTTGGCGATGCCATCCTTGACGTCAAACAACAGGGTCGAGTAACTGCTCATGCGGGATCCGGCGTGGGGGAAAGGAAAGGGCGCCGTCATGCTAAAGACAGCACCGGCGCGGATCAAGCTGGCAGGTCGCCAAGGTACGCGGGGCGCTGGCGGCTGAACACGTGCAACCACTCGCGCATCGCGCGATTGCGCAGGTGGTGGTGTTCGGTGAGCGGCACTGCCACCTGGTCGGTGTAGAAACCGAGCAGGCCGTTGACCAGTGGCCGGATCGCGCCGAGAAAGCCGTCGAATTCTTCTGCGCTGCAGCGCAGCGGGAAACTCTCGTCGACCAGCAGCGGCTTGCCGAGCCGGAACTGCTCGACCACAGCGACCGCGCTCGCGATGTGGCCGCTTTCCGGGTAGATGTGCAGGCAGACAAAATCGAGCAGCGGTGCGATTTCCTCTGGCGCGAAGCCGGAGCTCGGCTTGCAGTGCGGCAGGCTCCAGTCGACGAGGCCGATCGTCACCAGCCGTTGCGGGTCTGCGCGGCGGATGGCGCTCGCGAGTCTCTGCGTCCACGCGCGCGCAATCGCACTGCGTGTTGGCGGTGTGCCAGCCAGCGCAATGTATTGCGTGAAATGGCTGCCGTGGTAATCCTGGCCGAGCCAGCCGCGTTCGCGGCGGCAGCGCGCCGGCACCAGTGGTTCGTTCATCAGGTCGAAACAGAAAATCGTGCCGCAGCCGCGATAGCGCGCGGCCAGTGTCTGCCAGAACATTGCCTGCACGCGCCAGCGCTCGTCCTGTTCCAGCGCGTCATACCACGCCGGCACGCGCTGGCGGTGATAACAGCCGAGCCCGACGATATGGAGTCGCAATTGCAATTCGCCGGCCAGTTGTACCAGTCGATCGAGTTGTTGCAATGCCGGCTCATGCAGTGACTGTGCGCTGGCGAGGAATGTGCCGGCTTGCAGGTGGATGCGCACGGTGTTGGCGCCGGCGTCGCGCATGGCGACGAAATCGCGTTCGACTTTCTCCCACTCGCTGTGCCAGTAATCTTCCAGCAGGCGGTAGTGTTCGTCGTGGTCGTAGTTGAAGCCGTACGGGATGAAGGGGTGGCCGCCGGCGATGACAAACCGGTTGCCGCAGACCCTGACCAGCGGCTGCTCAGTGCTGCCCGGCATGGCGCAAGCCGCTGAACGCCAGGCTGTTGAGGAAGAAGACGCCGGTGAACAGCACGATCGAAGGGCCCACCGGGCTGTTGGCAAACCACGACAGCAGCAGGCCACCAATCACCGCCAGCACGCCGATCGCGCTGGCAATGACGGCCATCTGCTCCGGCGAGCGGGCGAAGCGCTGGGCAATCGCCGCAGGAATGATCAGCAGCGAGGTCATCAGCAGCACACCAACCACTTTCATCGCAACGGCGACGGCGATGGCCATCATCAGCATCAGCGCCGTGCGCACGCGCGCCACATGGATACCCTCGGCGCTGGCGAGCTCCTCGTGCACGGTGATGGCGATGAGCGGTTGCCACAGGCGCCACAGACACACGGCCAGCACGGCGAGCAGCAGCGCGAGCAGCGTCACATCGCGCGCCGACACGGCGAGCAGGTCGCCGAACAGCAGCGCATCGAGGTCGACGCGCAGGTTGGGCAGTGCGGCGAGCAGCACGAGGCCGGCGGCGAGCAACGTGTGCGACAGGATGCCGAGCAGCGTGTCACTGGAAAAACGCGAGCGCTGCTGCAGTTGCACCAGCAACAGGGCCAGTGCAATGCCGGTGCCGAGCACGGTCAGTGCCGGCGGCAGATGGAACCACAGGCCGAGGGCCACGCCGAGCAGTGCGCTGTGCGCCAGGCTCTCGCCGAAATAGGCCATGCGCTGCCAGACGACAAAACAACCGAGCGGACCGGCGAGCAGCGCCGTGCCGATGCCGGCCGCGAACGGCAGCCACAGCAGTTGCCAGTCGATAGCCAGTGCGTCAGTCATGGCGGCAACCGTGGTGATGCGTGTGCAGGGTCGAGCCGTGCTGGCAGCCGCCGGTCACGTTGCCGTGCAGGTCGTGGTCGTGGTCGTGGTGGTGCGTGTAGACGGCTATGTCTTCCGCCAGTTGCCGTCCGAACAATTGCAGGTACTCTGGGTGCTGGCTCACGTGCTCGGGCCGGCCCTGGCAGCAGATGTGCTGGTTGAGGCAGATGACTGTGTCGGTGGCGGCCATGACCAGGTGCAGGTCATGCGAGACAAGCAGCACGCCGCAGTGATGGCGGTCGCGCAAGGTGGCGATGAGGCGGTACAGGTCGGCCTGGCCACAGACATCGACCCCCTGCGCCGGTTCGTCGAGTACCAGCAGCTGTGGCTGGCGCAGCAGGGCGCGGGCCAGCAGCACGCGCTGCAACTCGCCGCCGGACACCCGGTGCAGCGATTGCTGCTGCAAGCCGGTGATGCCGGTTTCCTGCAGTGCCTGACGGATCATGGTGCGGTCGGCGCCGGTCTGCTGCAGGAAGCGCTGCACGGTCATCGGCAGCAGCGGGTTCAGCGCGAGCTTCTGCGGCATGTAGCCGATCCGCAGCCGGTCGCTGCGCGTCACGCTGCCGGCAGTGGGCGTCACGAAGCCGAGCAGGGCTTTCAGCAGCGTCGTCTTGCCGGCGCCGTTCGGGCCGATCACCGTGACGATCTCACCTTCGTGCAGGTCGAGGTCGATCCGGTCGAGCAGCGTGCGCCCGTCAGCCTGCACGCACAACCCGCGTGCAGACAGCAGCAGGCGGTCGGCGGTGTCGGGGTCAGGGCTGGTGAGGGCGTGGTCAGGCATGGGGCGGCACAGATGCAACAAAGTGGCGATAATAGCGCATTGCCCCATGAGCCGCCGCGAACCATGAGATTGCTGAGAATCGCCTGTCTGTCATTGCTGCTCCTGCCCGTTGCGTTGCGGGCGGAGGAGCCGGTGCTGCTGGCCAGCGTGAAGCCACTGGCCTGGCTGGTGGCGGCAATTGCACCGCCAGGCAGCCGTGTCGAGGTGCTGGTACCCGACGGCCAGTCGCCGCACGACTACCAGCTGCGCCCTGCCGATGCTGTCCGCCTCGCCCGCAGTGCGCTGGCCGTGTGGGTGGGGCCGGGCCTGGAACCCTGGCTGGTGCAGGCGGCCGGGCGCTTGCCGGCGTCGCGCCAGCTGCCCCTGCTGCCCCTGTCGCTGCATGAGCACGACCACCATGGCGACGCCGATGCGGATCACCTCGCCGATACCGCCAACGACCCGCACCTGTGGCTGGACCCGCAGGCGATGGCGGCGCAGGCGCAGCCACTGGCTGAGCGCCTGAAGGCCGTTTACCCGGCGCAGGCGGGCGTGATCGACAGCCGCGCCGCACAATTCCGCGAGGCGATGGCGGCGCTGGATACCGCACTGGCGGCGCAGTTGGCGCCGGTGGCGTCGCAGGGGTTTGTCGTCTACCACGACGGCTACCAGCGCCTCGTGCAGCGCTACCACCTCAGCCAGCGCGCGGCAGTGTGGCGGCATGAGAGCGTACCGGCCGGTGCGCGCGAACGCGCGGCCCTGCTGGCCTTGTTGCAACACGGTGATGCACAGTGCCTGTTCTACGAGCCGGAACACGGGGCCGATGCCGTGCGCGGCTGGCTCGGTAGTGCCGCCGGCAATGTGCGGCTGGTCGAACTCGATGTACTCGGCGGCCATGTCGCGCCGGGTGACGATGCCTACCCGCGCTTCCTGCGCGGGCTGGCGGGGCAGATGGTGGCGTGCCTGGCGGACCAGTCGCGAGCAGCTTATCCCCTGCACAAGCCCGACAAGCCGTAACGCACCAGGTGTGACTTGCCATTGGCAGCCCACAGCGCCAGCGCGATGAGGCCGGGCTGCAGTGCGATGCCGCCGTACAGCACCGCCGGCAGGACGGGCTGGCCGAACAGCGGGATGTTGTTCGACAGCGTGTGGAACAGCGCCGGCAATACCGCGAGGCAGTACACTGAAATCCACAGCGCGATGCGCGGCCGCGCTTTCGCGACAAACAACAGCGCCGCGAACACGATCTCCAGCGCGCCGGTGGCGAGCACGGTTTCGCGCGGGTACGGCATCCACGGCGGCACGATGGCGGCCAGGTCATCGGTGTAAAGGAAATGCCCGGCAGCGCCGGCGATAAAATACAGCGCCAGCAGCGCCACGCCGGCCCACTTGGCCGGCGTCATGCGATACAGGTCGCGCGTGTTGCGGGTGATGGCCATTGCTTGCGCCTCACACCTTGCCAAGGGCACGGTCGCGCAGCACGAACTTCATCACCTTGCCGGTCGCGTTGAGCGGGAAGCTGTCGACGATTTCCACGCGGCGCGGCACCTTGTAGTTCGCCATGTTCTGCTTGCACCACGCGATGACGTTATCGGCGGTGAGGTCACTGCCTGCTTTCGGCACGATGTACGCCATCGCCACTTCACCCATGCGCTCGTCGGGGATGCCGATGACGGCCGATTGCGCCACGCCGTCGCAGGTGGCTAGCATGTTCTCGATTTCCGCCGGGTAGCAGTTGAAGCCGCCGACGATGAACATGTCTTTCATGCGGTCGGTGATCTTCAGGTAGCCGTTGGCATCCATCACGCCGATATCGCCGGTGTGCATCCAGCCGTCCTTGTCGATCGTCTTCGCAGTTTCCTCGTCGTTGTTGAAGTAGCCCTGCATGACGTTGTAACCGCGCACGACAATCTCGCCCGGCTCGCCGCGCGGCACTTCCTCGCCTTGCTCATTCACGCAGCGCACTTCCACATCCGGAATCGCGCGGCCGGAGGTGGTGGCGATGATCTCGGCGTCGTCGCCGTCGCGGCACATCGTCACCATGCCGCAGCTCTCGGTGAGGCCGTACGCCGTCAACACGGTCTTGAAACCGAGTTCGTTGCGCATCTGGTGGATCAGTGAGACCGGAATGGCGGCGGCGCCCGTCACCGCCAACCGCAGGTTGCTGATATCAAAATCCTTCAGGTTCGGGAAAGCGAGAATGGTTTGGTACAGCGTCGGTGGCCCCGGCAATACGGAAATGCGATCGCGGCCGATGCGCGCGAGGATTTCCTTCGCATCGAACACGGCCATCGGCAGGATGGTGGCGCCGCGGATCAGGCAGGCGAGCCAGCCGGCCTTGTAGCCGAACGAATGGAAGAACGGGTTCACGATCAGGTAGCGATCGTTCTCGTCCAGGCGCGCCAGTTCGGACCAGACGGAGAACACCTTGATGTTCTGGCCGTGGCCGGTTTTCACGCCTTTCGGGTTGCCGGTGGTGCC
>CALMIC010000284.1 GCA_937864065.1 uncultured Cellvibrionales bacterium
TCTTTGCCTAGAATGACAGCCGTTTTGTTTGGACTGTTCCACCGAGACTCCCATGATGAATCGAGCCAATACCGCCACCCTGTTGCTGCGCTGCCCGGACCGCAAGGGCCTGGTCGCGGCCGTTGCCAACCTGCTGGCCCGCAACGGCATCAATATCATCGATGCCCAGCAGCACACGGATATCGATGCCGGCCTGTTCTTCCACCGCGTGATGTTCGACATGTCGGGCATGACCGTTTCGCGCGAGGATTTCCTCAAGCAGCTGGAAGCGGAGTGCAAGACCTATGAGATGGACTGGAAGCTGTCTTTCGGTGACCGCAAGAAGCGCGTGGCGATTTTTGTATCCAAATATGAACACTGCATCTACGACCTGCTGTTGCGGCACAAGGTCGGCGAACTGAACTGCGAGATTCCGCTGATCGTCTCCAACCACGAAGACCTGCGCTACTTCGCCGATGTGTTCAATATTCCGTACTATGTTTTCCCGATCACGCGCGATAACAAGCGCGAGCAGGAGCAGAAAGAGATTGCCTTGCTGCGTGAACATAATATCGATGTGATTGTCATGGCGCGCTACATGCAGGTGCTGTCGGACGAGATGATTGCCGAGTTCCCGAACCAGATCATCAACATCCACCATTCCACGCTGCCGGCCTTCAAGGGCGCCAAGCCGTACCACCAGGCGCACGAGCGCGGCGTCAAGTTGGTCGGAGCCACGGCGCACTATGCGACAGCGGATCTCGACGAAGGCCCGATCATTGCGCAGGGTGTCGAAGACAGCTCGCACGCTGACACGGTCGACGACCTGGTGCGCAAGGGGCGCGATATCGAGCGGGTAACGCTCGCCAATGCAGTTCGCGCACACCTTGATGACAAGATCATCGTGTACGGCCATCGCACTATCGTTTTCTGATTTTTTCTACTACAGACAAGAAGAGGTTTTTATGGGCGCAAGACTGGAAGGTAAAGTGGCAATTGTGACGGGAGCCGCCCGCGGTATCGGTC
>CALMIC010000285.1 GCA_937864065.1 uncultured Cellvibrionales bacterium
GGGCGCCGGCGCCGGGCTGTGCCACGAGGATGCCGTGCGCTTCACCGTGGAAAACGGCCGCCCCAGCATCCAGTGGCTCATCGACAGGGGCGTTGATTTCACCCGCGAACCCGGCGGCACCGAGTTCCACCTGACCCGCGAGGGCGGGCACAGCGCACGGCGTATCATCCACAGCGCCGACGCCACCGGCCGCGCCGTGTCCAGCACCCTGATCGACCAGACCAGGCAACAACAGGCCATCGAGGTGTTTGAAAACCATCTCGCCATCGACCTGATCGTGCAAGCGGATCCCGGCAGTGAAAAACTGCGCTGCACCGGCGCCTATGTTTTCGATCGCGACAACGACAGCGTGAAAGTTTTCCACGCACGCTTTGTCGTGCTAGCCACTGGCGGTGCCAGCAAGGTGTATCTCTACACCAGCAACCCGGACAGCGCTTCCGGCGACGGGATTGCCATGGCCTGGCGCGCCGGCTGCCGCGTCGCCAACATGGAATTCAACCAGTTCCATCCCACGTGCCTGTTCCATCCGAAGGCGAAATCCCTTCTGGTCACCGAGGCATTGCGCGGGGAAGGTGCCCACCTGAAGCTGCCATCCGGCGAGCGCTTCATGGCTCGCTTTGACGAACGCCTGGAGCTGGCGCCGCGCGACATCGTCGCCCGCGCCATCGACCATGAAATGAAGCGCCTCGGCATCGACTGCGTACTGCTGGATATCAGCCACAAGCCGGCTGGTTTCATCCGCGAACATTTCCCGACGGTGTATGAGAACTGCCTCCAGTACGGGATCGATATCACGCGCGAACCCATCCCGGTCGTCCCTGCCGCGCATTACACCTGCGGTGGCGTCATGGTCGACCAGCGCGGCCACACCGATCTCGCCAATCTGTACGCCATTGGCGAGACATCATTAACAGGCCTGCACGGTGCGAACCGAATGACCAGCAATTCACTGCTGGAATGTTTTGTCTACGCACGTTCGGCTGCACAGGACATCCGCGAGCGCTGGACACAGGTTGCGCCACCACTGGCAGCCCCGGCGTGGGATGCATCACGCGTGATCGACTCCGACGAGGCGGTCGTCATCTCGCACAACTGGGACGAGTTGCGCCGTTTCATGTGGGATTACGTCGGCATCGTGCGCAGCCGCAAACGCCTGCAGCGCGCGCTTAACCGTGTCGAACTTTTGCAGCGGGAAATCCAGGAATATTACGGACATTACCGCGTCAACAGCGACTTCCTGGAACTGCGCAACCTCGCCATTGTCGCCGAGTTGATTATCCGTTCAGCATTGTCACGGCGCGAAAGTCGCGGCCTGCACTACAACATCGACTATCCCGACACCAGTGCGATTGCACGCGACACGATTCTTGTCCCGACCAATTTTGCCGGGCAGGATATCCGTCTCGCCTGAGTACACTCACGACAGCTGCAACGCCCGCCGCAACCTGCGCAAACTGTCCGCATCACTGCTGTCCGGCCACAGAAACACCCGCTTGCGGTTTCCGCACGGCAGGACAAACCGCAACGACACCACGCCGAAAGCAACAAAAGCAGGCGGCGCAAGTAATGCGTCGACCTGGCCGTCACCCGTTTGCAGATGCCACTGCCCCGCGATCCGTTCCAGCGTCCGTACCGGTGGCCGGCACAGTTCCCGCAGCACACAGCTACCATAAACACAGACCGTCACAGCCAGCAGGCACTGCAACGGGAACGGAATCGCGGCGACAGCTACGGCCAGCAATGCCAGCAGCAATACACAAGCACTGTAAGCCCGCGCGATTCGCGACGGGTCAATGCGGATTTGCAGCGGCCTGTCCATGGCGCTCGCGGATGAGTTTGACAATAGCGGCAAGCGCGGGATCGGCCGGCGCGGTATGTTCCAGCAGCCAGGCCAGCAAGTCCTGGTCTT
>CALMIC010000286.1 GCA_937864065.1 uncultured Cellvibrionales bacterium
AAGACAAGGAAACGGATCTGCTGTACGCCAAAGCGCGTTATTACGACAGCGATACTGGCCGTTTCCTGAGCCAGGATGCATGGGAAGGGCGGAATGATTTGCCGCCTTCGCTGCACAAGTATCTGTATGCCTACCAGAATCCTACTGTATACGTTGACCCGGATGGCAATGTCGTCCTGCCTGCTCTGGCGGCGTATTTTCTCTACACTGCGGTGCAAACGGCATTCGATGTTGGTGTAGACCGGGGCATTGCTGAATTAACTAACGACGAAGAATTTTCGTATACAAAATCCATCGCTACCAATTTCGGCATCAATGCGGCAACGGCTGGCGTTGGCGGCAAGCTCAAGAATGCAGGCAAAGTGGGCAAGCTTGCAGCTGAAACAGCTATTGATGCAGGTGTCACGACTGCCTATGAGGTGGGTGCAGAAGGAAAGGATGCCGGCTCGACACTGGTTGAAAACACCGCTTCTGGCATTGCTGGCAGGATTGTTGGTGACAAGATCGCCAAGCGTTTCTCAGGTTCAAGTCATCTTGATTCGACCGCAGAGCCATCGCTGAAAACAGCACAGCCGAAATCTGAGGCAATAGTCACCCGGGAATCCGATGCCGGTCCACTCACTCGGAATGAAGAATCGGTGAGGGTGGGTGAGGGAGAGGTTACTAACAAGTTACCACAGGGCTATTATGACGATCTTGCACTGCAAGCAACCAAGAACCCAGAAAGCAACAAAGTTGTGCTTGGTAAATTCTTAGAAGACGGTAAGAGTTATACAAAAGTAGGTGCGCATTATGAGGCATCATACTTTAAGTTGGATAACTGGAGAGAATTAGACAATTCTCTCGACGATATGTGGCCAATTAATGAGGCATTTCTTGATCAGCAGGTTCGCGCTGGTAAAGAAATTATACTTTCACATGATCCAGAAAAAGCCACGGGTTATTTTAAGCGAGAAGTTAATTATCTCCAGGACTTGGGGTTCAAATTCGAGCAAGATAATTGGGTGTGGAAGGCGAAAATGAATGAGTAAAATTCCAAGTGACGACGCATTTGCTAGAGCAAAGAGACGTATGAAAGAGCGTGACCGAAATATGGATCGTGTCAATGATGTATTTCGGGAATATTTTAAGAAGATATGTTCCGATAGGGCTCATGATTCACACATTATGGCTGAAGATAATTTTATGTTTAGAGCCTATATCTTTTTTAATAAAATTAAGGATGTGCAAGTGTGTGAGGAAAGTGGTGTTTCATCGCAGCTTCAGCAGTTTGTGTATGAAGAGCTAGAGCGTCAAGGTCGTGGAAATAGAAATAGTATGGTAGTTTCCTTTGAATTTGACTCAGATGAAAATGTTCAAGCTAGCTTTGAAGGAGATTATTATTTGAGAATGCGTTAGATGTTACAAACAGTACGGCGGATTTTATTAGCCCTAGAATCGACGTTTCTGGTTACAAATCGACGAAGTAAAAGGTGCCGGAGGAATTGAAAAATGAACAGCGCAATGATTGCAGGATAAAGAGACTAGATGAACGCAGCAATCCACTACATTGCACATCGAGCTGCTGGGCTAATGCCCGGCTTTTATGCGTTTTCTGTCATTTTGCTGTGGTTGTTCGCCTCGGCGGCATTCGCGGAAGAGCGGGTTCGGCTGGATGTGCTGGCGCTCTCTGCTCAAGACCAAAAGGCGGTGGTGAGAACGGCAGCCGGGGAGATGAAGGCCGTGGGTGCTGGTGATGTGTTGGCTGAAGAGAAGCTGACGGTGGATAAGGTAATGCCAGACAAACTGGTACTGAAAGACAACACCAACAACGATGAAGTGTGGATCAGCGTAGCGGAGAAGGGGCAGGCCTCAGCCGTTACCCGCCTCAGCAAGACGATAGAAAACCGGGAAATGCCGAAGCCAGTGACAATCGACGTTCCCTTGGATGCCAATAACAAACAGCGGAGCCAGCATGGCCAGTAAATTTCGACTATGGACAGTGTTATGGCTGCTGGTTTTGCTTGGCAGCGTCTCGCGTGCCTGGGGCGGAGAACCCTATAACCCTTCGCCATTTGATATACCCCAGGGTGCCTACAGCGCCGAATTCATTGAGGATCGCAACCACGTCACCGTGATGCGCTTCTCCGGCAACTATGACAAGAAACTGCCGACCGGACAGGCCAATGCCGCAGCACGCGCCGTGGTGGCCAGGGAATTCTTCCGCACCCACCCCGACAACTACGACTTCCTCGTGATTTTTACCGGTTTCGAATTTGATACCGGTTACGTTGTCCCCTATTGAGCCCTCCGGTTCGCTGCGCGAATCACCTCCCCTACTACGCAGGGGGGGGTCATTTGAATAACGAGTATCTTCTCCGCTGGCAAACTGCTAATTCGGATCTCGTGTAATTTCCTCTGGCAGCAATTCGCGGCGCTTGTGGATCACGGCCAGCACGTTGATATGCGTGGGCTTGATCTCGTAGAGGATGCGGTAGGAGTAGAGCGGAATCTCGCGCACGGCCTCGTCGTTGAGCTCCGGCACCATGCGCCCCATCCTGGGCAGTTCATCGAGGCCAATGGTTTTGCTGACCAGCGATTCAATCACACGCTTGGCATAGAAGGGTGAATCCTGGGCGATGTAATCGTGAATGTGGCGCAGCTGGGCCAGGGCGTGGTTGGTCCACTTCACCATGCCTGGATGTCTCGCAGCACCTGTTCAGCAGGGATGGTCTTGCCTAGTGCGGCCTCGTGCTGTCCGCGACGGATGTTTTCCAGTACATAGAGCCGGTACATGATCTCTTCCATGTCGGCGGTATCGGGCAGTCGCTGGATAGCTTCCAGTGCTTCCTGCTTTGCGCTGTGTTGTTGCATGGGATGTTGCTCCATCGGCTGTCCGCTCATTGTGTGGCGCTATGAGCTGGCTGGCAAGGTTGTTCGGGGTCAAATCACACGCCAAAGCGGGATTGGGAGCTTAACTCACAAACCGCACCGGCATTCTCTGCGCGCCCCAGTCACCTTTCGCGTTGTCGAAATGCCCGGCCACGGCACCGCCGCAGTGTGAGCACTTGCCGTCGCTGATGTGGTACTCGCCGAGCCGGTACCAGTCGCGCTCCACCAGCAGGCCATGGCAATGCGGGCACCAGGTGCTGCTCGCGTCGCGGTCGTGCACATTGCCGACGTAGACATGGTGCAAGCCGTTGTCGTGGGCGATCTGGCGCGCCAGTGCCAGTGTTGCCTGCGGTGTGTGGCTCTTGTCGCGCATCTTCCAGTCCGGGTGGAAGGCCGTGAAATGCAACGGCACATCCGGGCCGAGGTGGTCGTGGATCCAGCGGGTCATCGCCTGCAGTTCGTGCGGGTCATCGTTCTCGCCGGGAATCAGCAGGGTGGTGATCTCGAGCCAGGTATTGGCATCGTGCTGCACGTGTTCCAGCGTGTCGAGCACGTTGTTCAGGTGTGCGCCGCACACTTCGTAGTAGAACTTCTCGTTGAAGGCCTTGAGATCGATGTTCGCCGCATCCATGTGGCGGAAGAACTCGGCGCGCGGCGCTTCGTTCACGTAGCCGGCTGTGACGGCCGCCGATTTCACACCCGCTTCGCGGCAGGCTTGCGCCACGTCGATCGCGTATTCGTGGAAGATCACCGGGTCGTTATAGGTAAAGGCAATGCTGCGACAGCCGTTGGTCACGCAGGCGTCCGCGAGCTGGTCGGGCATCGCCCGGGACGACAGGGTCGCTGTCTCGCGCGACTTGCTCATGTCCCAGTTCTGGCAGAACTTGCAGGCGAGGTTGCAGCCGGCTGTGCCGAATGACAACACCGAGGTGCCGGGATAGAAATGGTTGAGCGGTTTCTTTTCGATCGGGTCAATGCAGAAGCCGCTGGAAAGTCCGTAGCTCGTCATCACGATCTCGCCGCCGCGGGCTTCGCGCACGAAACAGAGGCCTTGCTGGCCTTCGTGCAGCTTGCAGTGGCGCGGGCACAGGTCACATTGCAGGCGGCCATCCGGCAGCGAATGCCAGTAGCGGGTGGGAACGGTATGCAGGGTCATGTCGGGTCGCTGCTGTTGCACAGCGCACTGATGGGGTTGCTAATGAGATGGAGGCGGACTTGCAGAGTTCAAGGTTCGGCACCATATTGGCCGTATATCGTTAACAGGGTTGATCTTGCGCATGCAAACTATCCGGCAACCGGCCGTCGCCGGCCTGTTCTACCCTTTTGATGCTGGCGAACTGGCACAGCTGGTGCGGCGCTACACGCAAGGCGATGCGCCCGCGTCGTCACCGAAAATGATCATCGTTCCGCACGCTGGCTATATCTATTCCGGTGCTATCGCCGGCGCTGCTTATGCACAATTGCAATCGGCAACGCAGGTGCGCCGGGTGGTGCTGTTGGGGCCCAGCCATCGCGTCGCGTTGCGCGGTATTGCCGTGCCATCCGTCGATCGCTTTGCCACGCCGCTGGGCGAGATCGCGATTGATAACGGTTTGCGTGAGGCAATCACAAGCCTGCCTGGCGTCATCGTGCACGATGTGCCGCATGCGCAGGAACACTCGCTGGAAGTGCAATTGCCGTTCCTGCAGTCGCTGTTGCCCGGCGGTTTCACGCTGCTGCCGCTGGTGGTGGGCGATGCGGATCCGGCAACGGTCGCCGCCGTGCTGGATGCCGTGTGGGGTAGTGATGAAACACTGGTGGTCATCAGCACGGACCTGTCGCACTACCTGCCGTATGGCACCGCGCGCCAGGTGGATGCGGAGACCTCGGCGCTGATCGAGGCGCGCAACACACAGATCCACCCGGAGCAGGCCTGCGGTGCCCACCCGCTGAATGGCGCATTGCTGCTGGCGCGCAGGAAAAACCTGCAGGTGGAATGCGTCAAACTGGCGAACTCCGGCGATACCACCGGCACCCGCGATCGCGTGGTGGGGTACGGTGCCTATGTCGTCCGCTAAAAACGCGTCGCTTACGGATGTGGAAGGCCGCGAACTGCTGGCGATAGCCCGCGCCTCGCTGGCGCAGGCCGTGCGCGAGGGCTCTGCCTCCTGGGTGGAGCTGTCACACGTGTCGCCGCGCTTGCGCGAGCCCGGTGCCTGTTTCGTCACACTCACGACACACGGCGAGCTGCGCGGCTGTATCGGCACGCTCGCCGCACACCAGCCACTGGCGCAGGATGTGGCCCACAACGCGATGGCCAGTGCGCTGCAAGACCCGCGTTTCCCGCCGGTGTCGCCGCGCGAGTTGCCGGATATCCAGCTCGAGCTGTCCGTGCTCAGCGAACCGGTCGATTTCCCGGTGCAGGACGAAGCAGACCTGTTGCGCCAGCTGAAACCCGGTGTGCACGGCCTGATCATCGAAGATGGCCTGCATCGCGCCACCTTCCTGCCGGCGGTGTGGGAGCAGCTGCCCGATCCGCGCGAGTTCGTCGCGCACCTCAGGCACAAGGCCAGGCTGCCGCCCGGTTACTGGTCGCCCACCTTGCGTTGCCAGGTCTACACCGCGCAGAAAATTTCCTGAAAGGTGCTGTGACAGGCAAGGCTGTGTGCTATATATGCCGGGCGCAGCCGGATTTTGCTGTGGATTTTTTCTGGATTACCCTTTTCAGGAGGTTTTATGAAATTTCAATCCGTTTTCTTGGGGCTCATGTTGTGTGCAGGAGGCTTGCAGGCTGAAACTCTGACAAATTCTGGTAAACCCCTACAGTTTGCCGGCAATTCCCAGTCTGCGTCGATAACGTCAAATCCGTTCACAAAGCAGTGTGCGGCAGTGACCAAGGCCAAATTTGCGGTCATGTATTTGAGGGGTAACGGCGATTGCTTGCTGGGTAGTGATGCTTTTGGCCCTTCCAAAAATCTTGCAGCATTCAGTAGCCCGGAAACCGGCGTGTATTGCTTTACACCCTCCAAAGCAGCAGGCTTGAGTGGTGATAAATTGTTGGCGGCTTATCCGACGGTGGATATCGAATGGGGAAGTTCCAGTGGCTCGGATCTGCTGGCATACGTCTATCGCGGTGCCGGTAGTTGCCCGGCTGGTAGTATAGAAGTGAGGACATATGACTTTGCTGGCGGGAGCCCCACCCTGACGGATGATGTGGCTTTCTATTTGAAAGTAAACTGACCGAAGGGCTTTCTGGACTTTACAAAAGGGCACTGCAAGGTGCCCTTTTTGTTTTTCTGGGTAACTGTGTATAGACCTTTGCGCTGTTCGCCCACTGTGACTGACCACAATCGCACACTGGCCTGTCTTTGCTATGCTGCCGCCACAACGAGAAGCAAGAGGGGCTGGCAATGACGGATGCAAAAGAGGCAGCACGGGCAGCGGCGATTGCCCGCGTGATGGACGGGCGCAGCTGGGATGATTTCTGTGACGCGCTGAAAAAGGCCGGGCATGACATCGTGCTGGCCGACACCGCGCCGGCCAACCCGCTCGACCGCGCCGAAGGCTGGCGCTACCTGGCCCGCCTCACCCGCGGGGCGCTGGAATCGATGCTGGAAGCGGCCGACACCCAGGCTCCCGAGTTCAGCCGCGCCGTCCATGAAACCATCAAGATGGGCATGGACAACCCGGACAACATCTACCTCGCTGCACCGGTCAACGGCAATTTCACTTACCGCATCACCGGCACCCGCGGCACGGTGCATTACCTCGGTTTCGGCGCCCAGGCCGGCGGTTACGGCAAGACCGCCTCGCTGGATACGGCGGGTTACCTCGAAGCGAAAGACATGGCGATCCACGCCGATGGCTCGTTCGAGATCATCGCCTCCAGCACGCCGCAGCCCGGCAACTGGCTGCGCATGTCGCCCGACACGCGCCTCATCCAGGTGCGCCAGACGCGCATGGATCACAAGCACGAGATTCCCGCGCAGGTGAAGATCGAGCGCATCGACGGCCCCAACCAGCCGCGCCACCTCAATGCCGAACGCGTCGACCGGGCATTGGCCGGCGCCGCAATGTTCGTGGCCGGCACAGCCGGCCTGTTTGCGCGCTGGACGGAAGATTTCCGCCAGCACCCGAACACGCTGCCGCGCTTCAACCCGGACGTGGCGCTCGCCGCCGGCGGCGACCCGAACATCGCCTACTACCACGGCTATTTCGTCCTGGCGGATGATGAGGCGCTGGTGGTCGAGTTCACACCGCCTGCCTGCGATTTCTGGAACCTGCAGCTGGCCAACTACTGGCTGGAAAGCCTCGACTACCGCTATTTCCCGGTGCACGTGAACAAGGGCACCGCGCAGTACAACGCCGACGGCTCGGTGCGCATTGTCATCAGCAAGCAGAAGGTGAACGTGCCGAACTGGCTCGACACTTGCGGCCGCAACGAAGGCACACTCTGCGTGCGCTGGATCCGCGCCAGCGACCATCCGCAACCGCAAACCCGTGTGGTGAAACTGTCTGACCTGTGAGGAATTCCTGATATGAGCGAAGCGGCATTCGATCTCGATACCCTGCTGGCCGAAGCCTCGGCCGCCACCGGGCTCACCGATTTTGGCCCCGATGACTTCAAGCCGGGCCTGCAGAAACTGATCGAGACCTACACCAGCAACGGTTTCGACGAACGCGGCGTGAAGCGCAACCGCAAGCGCCTGGTGAAGCTGCTGCAGGTACGCCTGCGCATCGAGGCGGCGTGGAAGGCGCATCCCGAGATCCGCAACGTGCCGGTCAAGGCGCCGATGTTGCTCACCGGCCTGCCGCGCACCGGCACGTCGGCGCTACTGAACCTGCTGTCGCAGGACCCGGCGGCGCGCCCGCTGAAACTGTGGGAAGGCATGAGCCCTGACCCGCTGCCGGGTAATCCACCCGAGCAGGAAGATCCGCGCTATGTGCAGCTGAAGGCGTTCTACGACGAAGCACACAAGAAGAATCCGGATTTTGACAAGATCCATTTCACCAATGCGGATACACCGGAAGAGTGCATCCACCTGCTGAACCACACCTTCCAGGATGTGCAGTTCGGGGTGGA